>JBOHCW010000025.1:0-10150 GCA_050725375.1 Actinocrinis sp.
CGCGCCGGGGCGGCGGCCGCCACGGCACGCTTGCGCGGCTTGCTCAGGGAGGCGGCGCCCTCGCCGACCACGGCGACCGTCACGCCCTGCTCAAGCAGTGCGCGCAGCACCGACTTGGCCTGGCTGACCGGGACCTTGGCCTGCTCGCAGGCGCGCCTGACGTCGTCGCTCGAGACCGCGGCCCCCTGGGCACGGCTGAGCAAAGCATGTACGGCGGAAGCCACCGGCGTGACGGGCGCGTCCTCTGTCGTCGATGGTGCGCCGGACGCGTTGGGGGCGGCAGACGCGGAGAGCGAGATAGGGGCCGACACTCACGTACCCTTCGGAAAGGTGCTCACAGAAGCGCTAACTAAAAGACCTGGCATGCTATCGGAAATGCGGCTGGGCTCACGGCGATAATTGGGGCAACAGCGATCAGAACCGTCACACTTGTATGACAGCACGATAAGGCGGCGCCATATTCCCGTCGAACACGCCGACGGAACGGCTCTCCGCAGTAGCCGTGCCTGGTATGGATCATTCCCGGTCGCGGCTTGATCAAGCCGCTGTACACCGCTTCGCGAACACAGGTCACGCACTCGACCTAGGAGTCTACCAGCGCCCGAAACCACTGCGCACACCACCCGGCGGCGAAGTCCGCTCCCCGTCCCCGTTGCGAGGCTGACCGGCCGTGTCAGACCCGTACGCGCACCGCCAGAAGTGTCACGTCGTCGTCCTGTTCGTGTTCGCGCAGCATCGTCTCCACGAGGTGGTCCAACAGGGATTCCAGCGCGGTGTCGGGCGCGCTGAGCGCCGCCGCGCGCAGCCGGCGCAGTCCCTCGTCGAGCGAGTCGACGCGGGTCTCCACCAAACCGTCCGAAAAACCGATCACGATGTCGCCGGGCCGCAATGACATCCGGTGCTCTACGCGGTCCTCGCTCCAGCCGAGCGGCGTCGCCTCAGGCGTCGCGTCGACGTAGCGCACGTCGCCCTCGGCCGTGATCACCAGAAGTGGCAGGTGTCCGGCGTCCGACATCACCAGGCTGCCGGCGGCCGGGTCG
Source organism: Actinocrinis sp. (assembly GCA_050725375.1). Classification (GTDB taxonomy): domain Bacteria; phylum Actinomycetota; class Actinomycetes; order Streptomycetales; family Catenulisporaceae; genus Actinocrinis. The sequence continues at coordinate 1,041 of JBOHCW010000025.1, forward strand.
TACACCGCGTAGACGACCGTGGTCAGCGACTCGGCGTTCTCGGTCGCGTCGAAGAGCCGGTCGAGGCCGGTGAGCACGGCGCGCGGCGACGGGTCGCTGTACGCGAGCGCGCGCAGGGCGGCGCGTACCCGGCCCATGCCGGCCGCGGCCGTGACGCCCTTTCCGATGACGTCGCCGACGACCATGCCGAGCCGGCCGTCCTGGAAGCCGAACAGGTCGTACCAGTCGCCGCCGACCTCGGTGTCGAGCGAGCCGGGGATGTAGCGGAACGCGGCGTCGATGCCGGGCAGGTCGGGCAGCCGCTTGGGCAGCAGCGCATCCTGCAGCGAGACGACCTGGCGGTGTTCGCGTTCGTGCATGCGCGCGCGGGCGACCGCCATGGTGCACTGCCCGGCCAGCGCCTGCAGGTACGCCTGGTCGTCCTCGTCGAAGGTGCGCTCGGTGTCGTACACCAGGTAAAGCCCGCCGACCGGTCCGGCGGCGGTGACCAGAGGCAGTACCGCCCAGGCGTTCTCGGCCCCGAGCGCCTCGTCCCAGCCCTCTGATTCCGGGTAGACGATCCGCATCGTGTCCCGGTCGGCCAGGTAGGCGGGTTCACCGGCGCGTACCGCGGCGGCCAGCAGCGGCGGCCAGGACTCGGTGCGCCGTTCCCAGCGCAGTTCCTCCTCGGCGGCGCGCGCGGTGCGCTGGGCCGGGACGGGCCGCACGGTGCGGGTCAGCGGCCAGGGCGAGCGCCCGATGGGGTCGAGCAGCCGCAGCTCGACGTGCGCGGCCCCGGTCACCTGGCCGAGCTTCGCGACGGCCGCGCGCACCTCGCCGATGGTCAGCGCCCCGGCCAGGTCGCGGGCCACGGTCTGCAGCTTGCCGATGCGCCACTGCGTCGAGCCGAGCAGTTCGGCGATGCGGTGACGGTCCGTGACGTCGTGCACGATCGCGAGGGCGCCGCTGACCGTGCCGGTCGCGTCGTGTACCGGCGACCAGTGGGTGCGCAGGACGCGGACGCCGAGGCCGCGCGGGGCCGGCGCCCATTGCGCGACCTCCCAGCGCTGCTCGGGCTCGCGCCAGCTCTTGCCGGTGGCCAGCACCCGCGCGACGGACTCCTCGACGTGTACGCCGAGTTCGCCGGGCAGGATCTCGGCGGGCCGGCGGCCGAGGTGCTCTTCGACCGGGCGGCCGTTGATCTCGGCCAGGGCGCGGCTGACCCGCCGGTAACGCGCGTCGAGGTCGTAAAAGGCGAAGGCGACCGAGCCGTCCTGCATGAGCGCGCGCAGGAGGGCGGAGTCCGAGCCGGTCTCGTCGTAAGCGGCAGGGCGCTGCTGCCGGACAGTGTCTCGGGCCACCGCTCGCTTCCCGTCCCCTACCGATCGCGACGAAACAGCGGACAAGTGTCCGCCGCCGTACAGGAGGCCGCTGAGCCGCGCGGAAGCGCCTGTACCCGAATCGAGCTTAGCCGTCACCGGCCGTCTACAGGGAGTGATTGAGCGGGGATTCTCTCGCGCGACACCGGCGCGACACCGGGCGCCAGAGGTCCAGACCATCCCGAACGCGGACAATCCCAGAACGCCGCCTCGCGAGAACATCCGATGTCCGCGCCGCCGCGAGATGTTCGACACATTCCGCACTACGCGCCTGATCCAACCTGCGCGCCCGCGCGCCGCGATGCGTACAGCTGCCCGCTTACCCGCGGGCCGTCCGGCGTTTGACGTACTGTCATCGATTCGCACGATCGGCCGAATCTGTAGGTTTATCGAACTCGGCGATCCGAGAGCGACAGGAGCGGCACACCGTGATTGATCACGGGCCGCGCTCGCCGGAGGGCGGCCGCCCTGATCCATGCGGCCGTCCCCCGACAGTGGCCTTACCAGGCCCTGCCCTATGAGCTCTCCTTCTTATGAGCTCTCTGATTTATCGGCTCTCCGGCTTATCAGCGCGGAGCCTTATCAGGCCCGAGCCTTACCAGTCGTCGCCGCGTCAGTGATCGCGCTGGGCGGGCAGGTGCGGCATCGCCAGCGGGCCGGAGCCGCGGCTGAGCACGCTGCTCAGCAGTTCGGACGCGCCGGGCCCGTCGCCGGCGAGCACCCTGTCCACGAGCGCCGCGTGCTGGTCCTGCCCGGTGCCCGGCTGGCAGCCGATCGACCGGATTCCGGTGATCTCCAGCGCGCCGTACACGACGGCCGCGAGGTGTTCGAGCATCCGGTTGTCGGTCGCACGCAGCAGCAGCGCGTGAAGTTCGACGTCCGCGCGCTGATACGCGACGGCGTCGGAGGCGGCCGCCGCCTCGGTGAGCAGGTCGGTCAGCTCGACCATCCGGTTGCGGGCGATCTCCGGCAGCCGCGCCGCCTGCGCGGCGACCAGATGCGCGGCCAGCGGCTCGAAGGCCTGCCGCAGCTCGGCCAGCTCGCGGGCCTGGTCGGCGCGGAACGGCCCGAGCGCGCGCCACTCGATCACGTCCGGGTCGAGCAGGTTCCACTCGTGCACCGGACGGATCCGGGTGCCCACGTTGGGCCGGGCCGAGACCAGTCCCTTGGCTTCGAGCACGCGCAGCGACTCGCGCACGACGGTGCGGGACACCTCGAAGCGGTGCCCGATCTCCTCCGGCACCAGCGGCCGGTCCGCGCCGAGTTCCCCGGCCACGATCATCTGGCCGAGTTGCTGGACGAGTTGCCCGTGCAGTCCGCGGCCGCGCTGCGCGGCGGCCCGGGGGAACACGGCGGAGCCCTGGGCGATGCCGTACGGGTAGCCCGCGGGCGCCTCCCCGGCCGAGACCTGGCCGGGAACGCCCGCCCCGGCACCGGCGAAGGCGGAGGGGCGGGCGTGAAGAGTCATCGCGGTGACTGTGGAGGAAGACGAGGAGGACACGGTGTTCATGCTGAACTGGTCGGCGGTTCCCGGGCCCGGCTTGAGGGCCGGAGCCGTCATTTACTCATGATTGTCACGAAATGCACTCACCCGAGTGAATCATGGTATTTAAGGTGGGCGCTAGACGATCCGGCGCCGCCGGGTGGCGACCAGCCCGCCCAAAGCCAGCACCAGCAACGGAACCGCGAGCGCGAGGTCGAGCACGGCCGAGTACGTCACGCCCGGCACCCACCGTACGAGGTCCCGAGCGCCCCGGGCCAGATACGGCCCGGCGACGCTGAGCGAGCCCGGCAGGAACATCGCGACCAGCGAGCAACCGAGAAGCGCGGCGAAAGCGGCGAGAATCCGCACCCGGAGCAACGCCGCGCCCAGAACCCCTAGCGACCCGCCGAGCGCCGCCAACCCGACGGCCCGCCCTGCCGGAACCATCAGCGCACGAGGAAGCACGACTTGCGTCCCGGCCAACCGGAAGCCGAGCCGCGCCGTCCAATATGCGACCACAGACGCCGCGAAGCAGAGCGCCACCCCGAGCACCGCGGCCACGAGAGCTTTCGCGACGAGCACCGCTGACCGTCGGGGCAGCAGCGTAAAGGCGAGCAATCCCCCGCCGTAGCGGTATTCGTAAGCGACCGACGTCGCACCGAACCAGGCGGCCCCAAGCGCAGCGGCGACTCCAGGCAGCACCATTCCCGCAACGCCGCCTGCCACAACCCACGCGCCACCGCCGTGCGTCGGCGTGTACTGGTAGAGGAGTGTGGACAATGACGGCACCCTCAGCGGCGTTCCCAGAGCACTGAGCGCCGGCAGCGCGGTCGCCAGCGGGTGCGGAATCGGCGGCGCGGGCGGCATCGGCCGATCGAGTCCAACGACGTGCCGCGCGGCCGGCAGCGTGAGCAGCGCGGACACAAGCAACGAGAACACCGCGACGCTGCGAATCGAGTGCAGCCCGCGAAGCCGCGACAGTTCGTACCGCACCGCGCGGACGACCTGGAACGACGTGGCGGAGATCCCGGAAACGAGCCTCACTTGTCCCCCTCAACCCGCTGTGATTCCTGTTGCGCAGGCTCGGGTGCTGTCTCGGGTGCTGTGTTAGGTGCTGTCTCAGGTGCAGCTTCGAGTGCTGCCTCACGTGCTGTCTTAGGCGCGGCCTGATTCGGTGGCTCTGCCTGGCGCGCCGCCGAGGACGGATCGTCCTGCCCGGGCTGAGGCGCGAGATCCTCGCCGGAGTCCGCATTCGCATCCGGGTCCGCGCCCGGACCGGCACCGTCTCCGAGTTCGGCCGCATCCGTTCCCGGATCCTGAGCCGCATCGGCCGCGTCGGCGATCACCCGAACGTTCGAACCGGTGATGGTGGTAGTGCCGGTGGTGGTGCCGGTGGCGGTACTGCCGGTAGTGGCGCCGCCATCGCCGCCAAGCCCTTGACCTACGACCGCGTCCTTACGTCCGATGGTGCGTGCGTCCGGATCAGAATGCTCGCCGGCGACCGTGCGCAATGCCGAGCCGGCCGCCTCCGTGCCGCCGGCCGCGGCCTTCTCGCCGACCGGCGTCAGCAGCCTTACGCCCTCGAACAGGTCCTCGCCCGGGGACATCGTGATGCGGACCAGTTCGCCTTCCCGCGCTCTGCGACTCGCCCGCGGACGCATGCCGTTCGGCGCAGTGCTCGACGCCGCGTTCGGCGTGGTGTCGGGGAAGCCCTGGATCGGCACGATCGGACGGTTGCGCCCCGAGCACGCCGCCAGCACCAGGTCGCCCGGATCCGAGCCGGTGAACTGCTCGGACAGCTCGTGTACCGGGACGTTGTTGCGGAAAGCGAGGTCGCCGACCCGTGCGCGGTCCAGCCCGCGCACTTCGAGGCTCGTACCATCGCCCTGAGTCGTGCGCGCGCCGGCCTCGGTGAGGATCGACGCGAGCCGCACGATCTGCGGCGACCGGACGACGACCGCCGCACCGCTCGGCGCGCGCAGCACCTCCTCCGCGGTCCGCGCGCCGGCGAGGTAGCCGTGGTCGAGAAGCAGCAGCCTGTCGACCATGCCGACCAGCGTCTCCGTGTCCGCGCCGGTGACCAGCGCCGCGCGGCCCTGTGCGGTGAACGCCCGCAGCAGGGCGCCGAGCCAGGCCACGCCCTCGGGTTCGAGTCCGCGCTCGGGGCTGTCGAGCACCAGCGCCTTCGGGTCGCCGAGCAGCGCGACCGCGATGCCCAGTCGCGTCGCCATGCCGTCCGTGAGATCGGACAGGCGCGTTCGGCTCTGCTCAGTGAGTCCGACGATGTCGAGTACGGCCTCGATCCGGTCCGCGGGCCTGCACTTGCGGCCCGGTTCCAGATCGATATGGACGGACGGCGCGACGTCACGGTCGGCGTCGGCCTTCGCGGTACGCCCGGGCCGGAATCGGTCGGCCCATCCGCGCCTGCCGCCGGCATCGCCGCTGGCACCGCTACCGCAAAGATCGTCGAATCCCACCTCGTCGACGTCGGATACGTCGGTGCGAGTGCTAGCGCCGAAACCGGCACCGGCATCGGCATCGGCACCAGTACTGCCGTGGAAGCCTCCGCGAGCGCCACTCGCCGCACCCACACTGACCGTAGCGACACCGCGGGCCCCGTTGCCCGCTCCGATCCCTGCGGCGACACCGTCGGCCCTGCCGGCTGCCGCGTTCGCCGTGGACTTGCGGCCGTCCGGCCTGCCGAGGCCCGGACCGTTGATCACCGCGGCCTCGCGCGCGGCCCGCCGGTCCGTGGCCAGCGCGAGGAGCAACTGGCCACGCACCGTGCGGTCCGGATGGCCGGCGCCCGCGTCGAGCAAGAGCCCGACCTCGCGCATCGGGTGCGGCAGCGACCGGTAGGGCCGACCGTCGAACAGCGTCTCTCCGCCGCCGCGCTCCAACTGAACCATCCGCCGCACCAGCATCGTCTTGCCCGCGCCGGTGCCGCCGAGCACGCCGGTCACCTGGCCCGGACGCACGTCGAAGCTGACCGCGTCGAGAAGCGTCCCGCCGCGCCTACGCACCGTCAGGTCGATGGCTTCGATCACGCCCGGCGCCTCCTGCTTGTCGACAATTAAGCTGACTGACTCCTCTCGATCGTCGGGTGACGTCATCACAGAAGGCGGCTGACACGCTCAGGCTCACCGGAAATACACCCACATGGGGGCGGGGTATGACTTATCAGAGGCAAGCAGTCGGCCTGCCCGGGGCCGTCAGGACGGGCGCAGCATCGGCGGGTTCAGCAGCGAGACGTCGCCCAGACGGAAGAGCTGGGCAGGTCGTCCGCCCTGGCGCGCCGTCGTGTCGCCGACCGGGACCAGGAAGCCCGGCGTACCGGTGACCTTGCGGTGGAAGTTGCGCGGGTCGAGCACGACGCCCCACACGGCCTCGTAGACCCTGCGCAGTTCCCCGACCGTGAACTCGGGCGAGCAGAACGCGGCGGCGAGCGGGGAGTACTCCAGCTTGGCCCGCGCGCGCTCCACTCCATCGCCCAGGATCCTGCCGTGGTCGAAGGCGAGCGGACCGCTCGACGGCTTCGCGGACGTCGACCCGTACATCGGCGCGCCGGGGAAGAGGTCCGGGAGCACGGAGGCGACGGGCGTCCACGCCGCGGCGACGGCGTCGCCGCCGGCTCGCGGGGCGGGCAGGTCGGGGGCGAGCGCCAGGTAGGCCACCGAGATGACCCGCATGCGCGGGTCCCGGTCCACCGTGCCGTAGGTGGCCAGCTGCTCAAGGTGCACCGGGAGCCGGGCCAGGCCGGTCTCCTCGGCCAGCTCGCGCGCGGCGGCGCGGTCCAGCGACTCCGCGGCTCGGACGAAACCGCCGGGCAGGGCGAGGCAGCCGGCGTAGGGGTCCTCGCCGCGCCGGATGACCAGCGCCGAGAGCGCGCCGTCCCGTACCGTGAGGACCACCAGGTCCACGGTGACCGCGAACGGCGGCCAGTCGCGGGCGTCGTAACCTGCCGGACTCTGCGAGGGCGCCATGGCGCCGCATCATATATCGTCCGAATGACGATAACCAGTAACGAAGAGTACTTACGCACCTTTGGTCACCGCGCCCCGCGCGCCCGCGGTGAATCGCGGTACGAGGTCTCGTACTCGGCCTGCATGTCGTTAAGCCGCCGCGCCGTGCCGCGCGCCGCCTGGCGCACCAGTTCCGGGCCGACGCCGCGGTCCAGACCCTGCTTGATCAGCGAGGCCAGCGCGTAACCGGGCACGGAATGGTTGGCGCGGTCCAGGCACAGCCGGCTCCACGCTCCCCAGCCCAGCGCCCAGGCCGCCCACGCGGCGACCGAGTACGCGGCGGCGGACTGCTCCGCGGTGACGGCGCGCCGGGCCAGCTCGACGCCGAGCGCCACCGCCTGACCCGCACGGTCGTCGCCGCACCAGGTCGCCAGATAGTCGCGCACCCGGACGTCCGCCATCGAGACGAGCAGCTCGCCGGCCTCTTCGTCGGTCAGCGCGCGGTCCGGCGGTACTTGCCCGTCGCACAGGTTGTCGGCGAGCCGCCAGGCGCGCTCCACGTCGGGCCAGTCGAAGTCGAGCACGCGGGAGGTCGCCTCGGCCACGGGAGCAGGCGCGAGGACCGGAGTGGACTCCGTGGCCGAGTCCGTGGCCCAGTCCGTGGCCGAGTCCCTGGCCGAAATGGCGTCCGAGGCGGGCACAGACATCGGATCGTCTGCGTGGTCGTGGTCGAATTCATCGTCGGGCACGATGCGATTCGGCTCGTCCGACAGCGGTTTGCCGTCGTCGTCCGACGAATCGTCATAGTCCGGGTAACCGTGCTCGGAGAGGTAAGGGACTTCGACGGTGCCCGCGATGCCGGCGCGCTGATCCGCCTTGTGCGCCGCGGCCAGGCGGACCAGCGCCGCATCGCACGCCGCACGCATCCGCTCGGGCATGTCGTCACCATATGGCGCGAGCCCGGCCGCCAGCGCCGCACGGTTCGGCAGCACGGCGAGCCCGGAGTACGCGCTCAGCGCGGCGATCGCTCCGGCGTTGGCGTCGATCGGCGAGCCCTCCGCCGGGCAGCAGCCCGACCGGTCGCAAAGGAACGACCACCAGCGCCCGTCCGCCACGAACAACACGTCCAAGGGTGCGACGCCGGCCGTACGCAGCGGCGAGCACATGCCCGCCACCGTCCGCCGGTAATCCGCCAACCGCCGCGAGCCGTCCTCCCGCGGATAGATGACGCACAGCGCCTCGTTCGCCCCCGAATCCACCAGGCGTCCGGCCACCCAGCGGCCGAACGCCGCCGGGCCGCGGGTGGCCGACGAGAGGTCGGCGCGCAGACCATGGCTGATCGCCGCCCGCCCGTCGCCCGCCGAGCGGGAAAGGCCCAGCACCACCAGGCTGTCGTCGGGATGAAAGCCGAAGAAGTGCGGAATCGCGGCGGCCACCTCCGCGGGCGAACCGAGCTTCACCGAAGCCTCGCCCTCGTCGCCCCGCGCGGTCCCGTCGGGCCTCCCGCCACCCACGCCCACCTGGAATCCGTCGAACCGGTCCACGGGTGGCTCGCCTCCGCCGCCGCACCCCGGATCCGTGCAGATCTGCCCGCCGCAACACACACTCCCGGTCGCGGTCGCCGCCGTCGTACCCATAGCGCCCTGCCTCCTCGCCGTCTCATCCGCCGCCGATCGGCGGATCGGACCGCGCCTCGCGAGGTCCTGCAACAACGATCACCGGTCCGCAAGCCCGATGGCGCACTTTTTTCTGCACCTGTGGATAAAGGCCCCTTGTGCAAACACGCATTCGCTTGAACAGCGCAATCGACAATCTGACAATCGCGGCGCGGGGGGCGTACTTTTACGAAGAAAGGAGGAACGAGCGGCCTCGGCGCGGGTTCTGCGCCTCGCTTCGGGCGAGTCTCAGGACGTTCTCAGCGCGCCGGGTGACACTTCCGGCATGCGGATTCTGGTAGTCGACGACGATCAGGCGGTGCGCGATTCGCTGCGCCGCTCTCTCGCGTTCAACGGTTACGACGTCGAAGTGGCCGCGGACGGCCTCGCCGCCCTGGAGTCCATCGCGCGCAACCGCCCCGACGCGGCGATTCTGGACGTGATGATGCCGCGCCTGGACGGGCTGGAGGCGTGCCGGCGGCTGCGCTCGGCGGGGGAGGACCTGCCGATCCTCGTGTTGACGGCGCGCGACGCGGTGTCCGATCGCGTGGCCGGGCTCGACGCCGGCGCCGACGACTACCTGCCCAAGCCGTTCGGCCCGCCGGAGCTACTGGCGCGCGTGCGCGCCGCGCTGCGCCGCGCGCGCTACGCG
>JBOHCW010000026.1:0-9734 GCA_050725375.1 Actinocrinis sp.
AGCGCGACCGACACGTCGCCGTTGGCCAGCGGCTTGGCCAGCACGTCCAGGCCGCCGACCGAGGAGACCTGCACGCCCTGCCTGCCGAGCGAGTCCTGGTCGACCGCGATGACTGCCTTGTTGGTCAGGATCGACAGGGTGGTCGGGCTCGCGTTGGCGATATTGGTGCCGGAGACCAGCGGCGCGGCCATCTCGGCCCACAGGCTGAACTCGGACTGGTCCTCGGTGGCGGACATGCCGTTGCCGATCTCCAGCATGTCAGGGTCGTTCCAGTGCCCGGGGCCGGCGTAGGGCGCCAGCGCCACGTTGCGTTGGAAGATACTCAGCATGCTGGAATAGCTCGCGTTGATGTCATCCGTACTGCGCCAGCTGTTGCCGTCGTTCGCGCCCCAGGTCCACACGCTCTCCTGGCCCCAGCTGCACAGACTGAACAGGATCGGGCGTCCGGTCGCCGCCAAGGCATCGCGCATCGCGTTGTAACGGGTCTGCGCGGGCACGCCGGTGTTATTGCAGTTGTCGTACTTCAGATAGTCCACACCCCACGACGCGAAGCTCTGCGCGTCCGCGCTCTCGTGGCCGAGGCTGCCGGGGTAACCGGCGCACGTCGCGGTACCGGCATCCTCATAGATGCCGAGCTTCAGACCCAGGGAGTGCACGTAGGCGGCCGTCCCCGAGATCCCGTCGGGGAACTTGTTCGGGTCCGGAACCAGCCGGCCGGCCGAGTTCCGGCTCGACGTCATCCAACAGTCATCGATATTCACATACTGGTACCCGGCGGCCTGCATCCCGTCGTTGTGCATGGCCAGCGCCGTGGACTTGATCAGCGATTCGGACACGTTACAGCCGTAGGCGTTCCAGTCGTTGAACCCCATCTGCGGCGTCGCCGCCAGTCCGTTGCCCAGTGCGGCGGCGGGCGCGGCCTGCGCCACCACCCCGGCCAACGGCGCGGCTACCAGCCCCGCGACAGTGATCAGTGCACGTACACGTGGATGCATTGTCAGTCCTCCTCGACTACCCGAACCTGATACACAACGGGACTCGAAGGGACCGGTGGCGCCGACCGGTACCGCGACGTCGCCCAGGACGTTAGACAACGAGGTGAAGTGTGTCAAAGAACTGTTAACCGAACATCGCGGACGACAGCGGCCCGCGCTTCGCGGCGTCCGGCGCCACATCGGTCGGCGCGCCGACGCAGGCGTTGCCCGGCGCGGATACCGGGTCTAGCGTCGAAGGCATGAGTACCGAAGCTTCTCCCACTCCGGCTCAGGGGCCGCGCGCGCAGACGATGGCGCTACAGGGCGCCGCCAACGTCTTCATGCGCGGACTGCTGAGCACGCCGGGCATCGCCAACGGCATCGGAAAGTCCCTGGTCACGCTGTACGTGGTCGGCCGCAAGTCGGGCAAGCGTTACACGATCCCCGTCGCGTACACCGCGTACGAGGGCACCCTGCTGATCGGCACGCCCTTCGGCTGGGGCAAGAACCTGAGCACCGGCCAGTCGCTGGAGGTGCGGTACAAGGGCAGGCGGCGCACGGCGCAGGTCGAGGCGTTCGTCGACGAGAGCGGCGTCGTCACGCTCTACGACGTGATGTGCCGCGCCAACCGCCACTTCGCGGACTTCAACAAGATCCGCGTCGACCAGGACGGAACCCCGGACGCACAGGACCTGAGGGCCGCCTGGCAGAGCGGCGCCCGCGCGTTCAAACTCACCCTCCAGTAGGCGCCGGACGGACCGGACGCGCGTCAGAACTCCGTGTGCCCCAGCGCGGGGCCGGCGGCGAAGCGCAGCCGGGCCGAAGCGGCGGCCTGGAGTTCGAACACGATCAGCTCATTGCCTTCCTCGCGCAGGATCGGGGCCGGCACGTAGAGGGTGCGCTGCGGCCCGCGCGACCAGTAGCGGCCGAGACAGAACCCGTTGATCCAGGCGACGCCCTTGCCCCACTGCGCGGTGTCGAGGAACAGGTCGCCGTCGTCGGGGTGGTCGAAGCTCGCGCGGGCGAAGACGGGTCCCGAGAGCACGGTCGGCTCGTGGCCGGGGCTGCGGCGCAGCGCCTCGGCTACCGGTTCGATCTCGTCGAGGCCCAGCGGCAGGACCCGCCAGCCGGTCACCGGCGCGCCGTTGAGCTCGGCCGGGCCGATCAGGCCCTTGACCTCGCCGAGGCGCGGGCCGTAGTCCACCCGGCCCTGGTCCTCGACCAGTACGTCGAGCACTCCGCGCGGATCGTCGGGCAGGGCGAGCGCGCGGTCGTGGTGGTCGCGGGCGAGCACGCCGACGGCGCGCCCGCCGAGGAACACCTGCGCGCGGTCGCGCACCTCGGCGAACTGGACGACCGAGGCGCCTGGGCCGGATATCTCCGCGCGGTAGAGGGCGAACCCGGTGTAGTGGCCCAGGTCGTCGGTCGTGGGCGGGTGGTGGTGCGCGGTCCAGGTCCCGAGCCGGTCGAGGACCCGCCACAGCGGCAGAGCCCTGTCGAACGCGGTCTGGACGGTCGGCTGCGGACGAGGGCGCGGCGGGCCCGGCAGGGCGGTGCGGCGCCCCGCCGGGTCCACGGGGGCGTACTTGGCGATCACGTCGCGAAACGCCCGGTATTTGGCCGTCGGGTTGCCCGCCTCGTCCAACGGCGCGTCGTAGTCGTAGCTGGTCGTGATCGCGGCGTACGTGCCCTTGTCGTTGGCCCCGTTGGTGAAGCCGAAGTTCGTGCCCCCGTGGAACATGTAGATGTTCACCGACGCGCCGCGGGCGAGCAGTTCGTCGAGGTTGCGCGCGGTCTCGTCGACCGGCGTGGTGTGGTGGTGGCCGCCCCAGTCGTCGAACCAGCCGTGCCAGAACTCCGCGCACATCAGCGGCCCGGTGGGCTGATGGGCGCGCAGGGCGTCGAGCCGCTCGGCGATCCGGGAGCCGAACGAGCCGGTCTTGTGCAGTTCGGGCAGGCCGCCGTCCGCGAGCATCTCGCCCTGCGGCTGGTCGACGGTGGTCAGCGGGACGGTGACGCCGACGCGGCGGTTGAGTTCGACCAGGGCCTTGAGATACTCCTTGTCCGAACCGTAGGCGCCGTACTCGTTCTCGATCTGCACCAGGATGACCGGCCCGCCGGCGTCGATCTGGCGCGGCACCAGGATCGGCGCGAGCTGTTCGAAGTACTCCTGGACCGCGGCGAGGTACGTCGGCTCGCTGCTGCGGATGCCGCGGCCGGGCTTCTGGAAGAGCCAGGCGGGCAGCCCGCCGTTGTCCCACTCGGCGCAGATGTACGGGCCGGGGCGCACGATCGCGTACATGCCCCGCGCCGCGACCAGGTCGAGGAACCGGCCCAGGTCCAGGCCGTCGGCGGTGTCGAAACGGCCGGGGCTCGGGCTGTGCGCGTTCCACGCCACGTACGTCTCGATGGTGTTCAGGCCCATGTCGCGGGCCTTGGCGATCCGGTCGGCCCACTGGCGCGGGTGGACGCGGAAGTAGTGCAGTGCCCCGGACAGGATGCGGAACGGCTCGTCGTCCAGGAGGAAGTCCTCCTCGCCGATCGCGAACCGGCGGGCGGGGGTGCTCAACGGGTGTCCTTTCTGCGCGCGGCCGGGCCGCGCCGGGCGCGCGGCCGGCCACGGTCGGCCCGCCACGCGCCCGCGTGTCGATCAGGGCTCTGCGTTCGTCAGTGGCTGGTGACGGTGAAGCCCTGCTGCTGTCCGTACTGCGCCGAGGCGCCGAACCAGGTCTTGATCGCCGCGTTCAGATCGGACTTGTTCGAGTAGGCCTGGCCCACCGAGTCCGGGAAGATGCTGTTGGCGTAGACCTGGAAGGGCAGGTAGCTCCACCCCGGGAGCACCGAGCCGGCGGCCGCCGAGAGCACCTGGTTGATCTTCTGTCCGCCGAAGTAGGCCGGGGCGGCGTTCAGGAACGCGCTGGAGTTGAGCACGGAGTTCAGTGACGGGAACCCGCCCTCGTTCGCGAAGACGGTCTCGCCGTCCCCGGCGTTCATGAACTGGACGAACCCCGCCGCCGCCAGCGGGTTCTTCGAACCCTTCAACACCGTGTCGCTGGAGCCGCCGTTCTCCGCGGTCGCCGCCGGGCCGCCGGCGCTCCAGGTCGGCATCGGCGCCACCCGCCAGTCGCCGGAGCCCGCGGCCACGCCGCTCTCCAGGTTGCCCGGCATCCACGCGCCGATCACCAGCGAGGCGATGTCGCCGTTGCCCAGGCCCGCGTACCACTGGTCCGACCAGGAGGAGACCGGGTCGAGCAGGCCCTGGCCGACCAGCTGGTTCCAGGTGCCGGCGAACTGCTTCGTGCCGGGGTCCTGGCTGTCGACGGTGACGTTCGCGGTGCCGCTGGTCTGGAACGGCTTGCCGCCCGCGTCCCAGATCATGCTGGTGACGAAGCCGGGGTCGCCGGTGTCGTTGGTCAGGTACTCCTTCGGGTCGGCCGCGTGCAGCTTCTTGGCGTCCGCGACGTAGTCGGCCCAGGTCGACGGCACGGTCAGGCCGTACTTGTCGAAGACCTTCTTGTTGTAGAACAGCGCCATCGGTCCGGTGTCCTGCGGCAGGCCGACCAGGTGGCCGTTGATCTCGACCGAGCCCCAGACGGCCGCGGAGTACTGGCTCTTCAGGCTGGACAGGCCGTAGTCGTCGAGGTTCGCCAGCGCTCCGGTGAGCGCGAACTGCGGCAGCGCGTAGTACTCGATCTGCGCCACGTCCGGCTCGCCCGAACCGGCCTTCACGGCGTTCTGCAGCTTGGTGTACTCGGTGGTCGCGGTGCCGGCGTTGACCAGGTTCACGGTGACGTTCGGGTACTTCTTCTCGAAGGCCGCGACGATGTCCTTGGTCTGCGGCGCCCACGCCCACACGGTGATCGTGGACTTCTGCTGCAGGGCGGCGGCGATCGAGGAGGCGTTCGCGGTCGATCCGGAACCCGGGTTCGATCCGGAGCCGCTGCTGGAGCAGGCGGTCAGTCCGGCGGCCGCCAAGGCGCCCGCGGCCAGCACCGCCGCGCCACGGTACCGGGTGCGTGTGCGGCGATCCGTTTCAGTCATGGCGTGATTCCACTTCTTTGGGTGAGGGTGAGCCGGGTGTGCCCTTTTGGGCGGTGCGGAGGTACGGGTGCGCCGGGCGGTCACTGCTTGACGCTTCCGGCGGTCAGGCCCGACTGCCAGTAGCGCTGCATCACCAGGAACGCGATCACGATGGGGATCACCGTGAGCAGCGAGCCGGTGATGACGAGGTTGTAGATCGCCTGGCCGCCGACGGTGCGCGACTGCGCGCTCCAGTCGTTCAGGCCCACGGTCAGCGGATACCAGGTCGGGCGGCTGAGCATGATCAGCGGCAGGAAGTAGTTGTTCCAGGTGGCGACCACCGAGAACAGCAGCACCGTGATCATTCCGGGCCGCAGCAGGCGCAGCACGATCGCGAAGAACGCGCGCCATTCGCCCGCCCCGTCGACGCGGGCCGCTTCCAGCAGCTCGGTCGGCACGGCGTCGCGCGCGTAGATCCACATCAGGTACAGCCCGAACGGGTTGACCAGGGACGGGATGATGATCGCCCACGGGGTGTTGGTCAGCCCGAGCTTGCTGAACATCAGGAAGGTGGGCACGGCCAGCGCGGTGCCGGGAACCGCGACGGCGCCGAGTACGAGCGCGAATACGCCGCGCTTGCCGGGGAAGTCGAACTTCGCCAGCGCGTACCCGCCGAGGGTGGCCAGCAGGGTCGCGCCGCCCGCGCCGACCACGACGTACAGCAGGGTGTTGAGGAACCAGCGCACGAACACGCCGTTGTCGTAGCTGAAGGTCTGCCGGATGTTGTCGAACAGCGCGAAGTGGCCGCCGAACCACAGGCCGTGCGTGGTGAACAGGGCGCCCTGCGTCTTTGATGCGTTGACCACCAGCCAGAACAGCGGCAGCAGCGCGTAGACCAGCCCGAGGGTCATCACCGCGGTCAGCGTCGCCGACTTGCGTTGCCGGCGCGGGTTCCAGGGCCGGGGCTGTCGGCGCGGTCGGCGCGGGACGTCGCGGCCGGCCGTGCGCGGTTCGCGGGCGGCGGAGGTTCCTTCGGCGACTGACATGCTCACGCCCCCTGCTTCCGAGTGCCGGCGCGTTGCACGAGGTACGCGACGATCATCGTCGCCATGCCCATGACCACCGCGATCGTGGCCGAGTAGTTGTATTCCTGGCCTGCGAAGGAGAGGTTGTAGGCGTACATGTTCGGCGTGTAGAAGCTGCTGATCGTGTCGGGCGTGAGCGGCTTGAGGATGTTCGGCTCGTTGAACAGCTGGAAGCTGCCGATGACCGAGAAGATGCCGGCGATCAGGATCGCCGGGCGCAGCGCCGGCAGCTTGATGCGCCAGAGCACCGGCCACGCGCCCGCGCCGTCCAGTTCGGCGGCCTCGTACAGCTCTGCGGGCACCACCCGCAGCGCCGAGTAGAAGATCAGCATGTTGTAGCCGACGTACTCCCAGGTCACGATGTTGCCGATGGCCGGCAGGACCAGGGTGTTGGACAGCGGGTCCGGCAGGCTCGTGTGCAGGACCCGGTCCAGGTCGCCGATCAGGCCGAACTGCGTGCCGTACATGAAGCCCCACATCAGCGCCGCGACCACGGCCGGCACCGCATAGGGCAGGAAGATCCCCAACCGGTAGAGCGGCGCCCAGTGCAGCCGCGCGCTGTCCAGCGCCAGGGCGACGGCCAGGGCGAGCACGAGCATCACCGGCACCTGCACGACGAGGAACAGCGCGACCCGCTCGAACGCCGCCCAGAACTGCGCGTCCGACAGCGCCTGCTTGTAGTTGGCCAGGCCGGCGAACCGGTTGCCGCCGATCAGCCTGTCCTGGAACAGGCTCAGGTAGATCGCGTAGAGCACCGGCGCGACCAGCGCGAACAGGAACACCGCCAGGAACGGCCCGACGAAACCCCAGCCGGTCCATGATCTGCGGCGCCGCGATCCGCGGCCCGCGGCGCCCGTTCCCGGTGGCGCATCCGCTGACGACACTGTCATGATCCATCCTGCGTCTCGATTGATGTTTACGTAAACATCACGGCGGCGACGCTACCATGTTGACGTAAACATGCCCATGGGGCCGAACGTCACGAAGCGACAACGGCACGGGCGGGCTCGCATAGCCTGGGCTCGCGCACAATCCCCAGCGGAGAGGACGGCGATGGCCGGCGTGGAGGAAGCGGCCCGCCCGAGGCGGCAGCCGTCGATGGGCGACGTGGCGCGGCACGCGGGGGTCTCCTCGCAGACCGTCTCGCGCGTCTCCAACGGGCTGGCGAACGTCGACCCGGCCACCCGCGCGCGGGTGATCGCGTCGATGCAGGAGTTGGGCTACCGGCCCAATTCGGCCGCCCGGGCGCTGCGCCGTGGCCGGTTCCGCACCATCGGCGTGATCATGTTCACGCTGCGCACCTTCGGCAACATGCGCACGCTCGACGCGATCGCCACCGAGGCGGCGCGGGCGGACTACTCGGTCACGCTGATCCCCGTCCAGGAGGCGACGCTCGACCGGGTCTCTGGCGCTTACAGCCGGTTGGCCGAGCAGGCCGTGGACGGTGTGATCATCATCTTCGAGGTGCACCTGCTCGACGAGGCCGACTTCGTCCTGCCGCCGGGCCTGCCCGTCGTGGTCATCGACTCCAACGCCGGCGGCCAGTACACGGTCGTCGACACCGACCAGGCCGACGGCGCCCGCCAGGCCACCGAGCACCTGTTGGGACTGGGCCACCGGCAGGTCTGGCACATCGCCGGGCCCCGCACCTCCTTCTCCGCCGGGCACCGGGTCGAGGCGTGGCAGCGCACCCTGCGCGACGCGGGCGTCGAGCCGCCGCCCGTGCTGTACGGCGACTGGTCCACCGAATCAGGGCACCGCCACGGCCTGGCCCTGGGCCGGCGCGCCGACGTCACCGCGATCTTCGCCGGCAACGACCAGATGGCGCTCGGCGCCATGCGCGCCCTGCACGAACTGGGCCGCGACGTGCCCGGCGACATCAGCGTGGTCGGCTTCGACGACCTGGAGGAGGCCCACTCCTTCTGGCCGCCGCTGACCACCATCCGGCAGGACTTCGGCGAGGTCGGCCGCCAGGCGATCGCGCGGCTGCTGGAGAAGGTCGACGGCGAGCAGGAGATCACGAAGGTCACCGTGCCCACCCGGCTGATCGTCCGCGAGAGCACGGCGCCGCCCGGTCGGCCGCGCTCCTGACACCGGTTCGCAGAGCTCTTAGTCGTGTTGTCGGACTCTTCCGCACGCAAAACCGTCCATGCGCGAGATGTGACGGGGCACGACACGGCCGCCGACTACCCGGGCCACCCGGGCGGCATATCAATGGCCTGTGACGCGGACGAACCCGCGCTCCTGCGCGGGGAGCGCGTCTGACTCCGTGCTGGTCGCGCCACTCCCCCGCGCCGGATGATTCAAGCCCGGACGGATCGGGCCCGGCCCTGGACACCTCCCGCTCGCCATCGGTCTCACCACGTGAAAGCCCGACGCGCACCGCGCAGTATCGGTTTTACGTCAGCGTCATAGCGGATCTTCGGCCGCGCAACATGGCGTGAGCAGAATGTCGCTATGGGCAAGCCGCCGAAGAACCATCACCGCGAACTGATCGAACTGGCCGCGCTGTTCGCGGCGGCTGGGATCGCCGACCTGTTCACCAACGTCCTCGGCCACCGGATCCAGGGCCCCAGCATCCTGATCGCGCTCGGCGCGATCGTGGCGGCCGTCACCTTCGCCCGCCACCTGCCGCCCAGACGCGGCGCCGCACCGGCCACTCCGGGTGCTTCCGCGGCGCTGCCCGACCGCGCAGCCGGCCTCACGGAATCAAGCGGCCGGCTGTGGCGCGTTCGCACCCTGGTCGAGGACACGCCCGGCCGGCTCGCCGTGCTCGCGGGCGCCTTCGCCGCGGTCGGCGCCAACATCCTGACACTGCAGGTCCACCCGGTCCACGACGGAGCGGTCGACGAATTCCTGGTCCAGGCCGCGGCCGAGGTCACCGCGCAGCAGCTCGGCGCGGTCGTGGCGGCGGCCGGCGGCGGCCAGGTCCACGTCGAGCGCGCCGATGTCACCGCCCTGGCCGACGTGCCCACCCGCGCGCTCGCCCTGGCGCGCCGGCTGGCCGGCGATCCGGACGAACTAAGCAGCGTGTTGACCGAACTGCTGGACGCGGCCCAGGTCCAATGGCGTCCGTGCGACGACGAGAGCGCGCGCACCGGCCGAGCCGCGAACGGAACCGAGAGCATCGCGATCAGCGTTGGCGAACCGCGCCGCGGCATGCTGATGGTCTCGCGCGCACAGGTACCGTTCACCTTCGTCGAGTTCGCCCGCGCGCAGGCGATGGCCGACCTCGCCGGAGCCCTGCACGCCGCCGACGCGGCTTCGCGTTCGTAGAGGGCGCACGGCGCGGATCAGGTTACTGATTCGACGGCTGGGCGGGCGAGCCGCTGGTGGATGTCCTCCAACGATTCACGCACGACCAGCCGCATCGCCTCGTGCGCCTCCTCCGGGCGCGCCGAGGCCACCGCGACCGCGACCGCGTCGTGCCGCGCCGCGTCCACCGGATCCGGATCGGCCGGCAGCAGCCGAAGCTCGGCGCGGCAGCGCAACAGCTCGCCGGTCATCGGGCCCAGGTGCGCGAACAGCGGGTTGCCCGACATCTCCAGCAGCAGCGCGTGGAACCGGGTGTCGGCTTCGAGGAATCCGACGCGGTCAGCCGCCGCCGCGCGCGCCCGCATCGCCGCCGCGCAGGCGAGCAGCCGCTCGCGTGCTT
>JBOHCW010000027.1:0-3218 GCA_050725375.1 Actinocrinis sp.
GCGGTTCCAGCGCGGACGCGAGGCGTCGGTCAACGCGTCCCGGGAGATCCAGCTGCGCCAGGAGCGCGCGTTCGCGCTGTCGGGCCCGGTCCAGGTCGCGCTGCGCAAACTGGCGTACCGGCTGGTCGACCGCAGCGACTACCTCAAGCGGCGCTTGATGACAGGGGTCTACTACGGCCTGCAGACCGCGGTCCTGAGCGGAAAGCAGACCCTTGACCTGAAGCCGCCCGCCCCGACCTCGGCGGCCCCGATCGCAACTGCCCCGATCGCAACGGCGCTGTCCGCGGCCGCCACCCCGACCAGCACCGAAGGCTGATAGCACCATGACCGAGACAGTGCCCGACCTCGCAGCCGAGACCGCCGACGCGGCCGATTCCGAGTCCGGCTCCGGCCCCCTCGCCTACCCGTTCGCCCGCCCGTCAGCGCTCGAACCCAGCCCCGAGTACGCCGAGCTGCGCTCGCGCTGCCCGGTGGCCCGGGTCGTGATGCCCAGCGGCGACCCGGCGTACCTCGTCACAGGGTACGACGACGTGCGCACCGTGCTGTCCGACGCGCGGTTCAGCCGTGAGGCGACCACGCGCCCTGACGCGCCGCGCCTGTCGGCTGCTCCGCAGCGGTTCAAGAGCCTGCTGAACATGGACCCCCCCGAGCACACCCTCGTCAGGAAGCTGGTTTCCCGCGAGTTCACCGCGCGCCGGGTGGCCGGGCTGCGCCCGCGCATCCAGGAGCACACCGACGCGCTGCTGGACGCGATGGAGGCGTCCGGTTCGCCCGCCGACCTGGTCTCGGCGTTCTCCTTCCCGCTGCCGGTGTCCGTGATCTGCGAACTGCTCGGCGTACCGTTCGAGGACCAGGAGCGGTTCACCGCCTGGGCGGGCGTGTTCCTGTCCACCACGGCGCTGCCGGCCGACGAGATCCTGGCCGCGCAGCTGGCGTTGCGCAACTACATGGCCTCGCTGGTCGCCGGAAAGCGCGAGCGGCCCGGCGAGGACCTGCTGTCCGCGCTCGTCGCAGTACGCGACGAACAGGACGGGCGGCTCGACGAGGAACAGCTGATCTTCCTCGGTATCAGCCTGCTGGTCGCCGGGCACGAGACCACCGCGAACCAGATCTCGAACAGCGTGTTCGCCCTGCTCAGCACGCACACCGACGGCAGGCTGCGGGCCGAGTTGCGGGACCCGGACGCGGTCGAGCGCGCCGTCGAGGAGCTGTTGCGGATGTACCCGCCCGGCGACGAGGCGCTGCTGCGCATCGCGGTCGAGGACGTCGAGCTCGGCGGGGTGGGCATCCCGGCCGGCTCCGCGATCCTGCCCTCTCTGGGTTCTGCGAATAGGGATGGCGCCCAGTTCGGTTCCGCGGATAAAATGGACACCGGAAGGGGTGCGAATCCGCATCTGACGTTCGGTCACGGAGCCCACTACTGCATCGGCTCCGGACTCGCGCGCGCGGAGCTGCAGATCGCGCTCAGGACCCTGCTGACCCGCTTTCCAAACCTGCGCCTGGCCGCACCCGCCACCGAGATCAGCAGGCCCACCGGCCGGCTCGTGCACGGTGTCAGCAGCCTGAGCGTCGCGTGGTGACAACGCCCTAATCGCCCGAAGCGCCCCAAGTGGCCTAAGCAGTTCTAAAGCCGCGCCTCCTACCCTCGTCGCAAGGCGCGGCGACACCGCTGCCGACCTGCGGGGCCGGCGCAAGGGCCGGTCTTCCGAGAAGGAGAAGCTGTGACTACTGACTCTGCCATGGTGCCACGCACCGGCACTGCGGACCCGAGGCGCTGGTGGATCCTCGTCATCGTCTCGTTCGCCCAGTTCGTGCTCGCCATCGACGGGTCGATCGTGAACGTGATGGGCCCGCGCCTCAAGGAGGCAATCGGCCTCTCGACCACGGGCCTGCAGTGGGTGATGAACATCTATGTCCTGCTGTTCGGCGGGCTGCTGCTGCTCGGCGGCCGGATGGCGGACGTGATCGGTCGCAAGCAGGTCTTCCTCATCGGCCTGCTGGTCTTCACCGCCGCCTCGTTCGCGGCCGGTTTCTCGCACACCGAGGCCGAGCTGCTGACCGCGCGCGCGGTGCAGGGCCTGGCGGCGGCGGCGATGTCCCCGGCCTCGCTGTCCATCGTGGTCACCGTCTTCCCCGATCCGAACGAACGCAAGGCGGCGTTCGGCATCTGGGGCACCATCATCGGCGTGGGCGCGAGCATGGGCACCCTGCTCGGCGGCGCGATCGCCGACGTGGACTGGCGCTGGGCGTTCTGGCTCAACGTGCCGATCGGCATCATCGTCGCGGCGGGCACCTTCGCCTGGGTGCACATCCAGCGGCCCGGCGGCAAGCGTCCGCCGACCGACCTGCTCGGCGCGCTGACCGCGACCGGCGGCCTGCTGCTGCTGGTTTACGGCATCATCAACAGCAGCATTCACAGCTGGACCTCGACGGCCACGGTCGCCAGCTTCGTCGCCGCGCTCGTGCTGCTGGTCGCCTTCGTGTTCATCGAGAACCGCAGTCCCGCGCCGCTGGTCCCGCTGCGCCTGTTCGGCAACCGCGCGGTGCTCGCCGGCAGCTTCGGCGAGTTCCTGACCGCCGCGGTGATGCTGCCGCTGTTCTTCCTGCTGCCGCTCTACATGCAGGAGGTGCAGGGCTACTCGCCGCTGAAGACCGGTCTGGCGTGGCTGCCGACCAGCATCGGCATCATGCTGTTCGCGTCGGTCGCGCCGAAGGTGATCATGAAGACCGGCCCTAGGGCGATGTACCTGGCCGGCACGGTGGCGCTGGCCGGCGTGATCGGCCTGGCCATCGCGATCCCGCAGTCCGGCAGCTACGTGCGCTTCATGCTCCCGCTGTCCGCGCTGCTGGGCCTCGGCCTGGTCCTGTGCCTGATCCCGACCCCGATCGTCGGCACCTCGCAGGCCACCGAACAGGACGCGGGCACCACCTCCGCCCTGCTCAACGCCTCGACCCAGATCGGCGGCGGTGTGGGCATCGCGGTGAGCGTCACGGTGCTCAACAGCCGAGTCGCCCACCAGCTCGCGGCCGGGCACCCCTACAACACGGCGCTCGTGCACGGCCTGAGCACGGCGTTCATCGTGCTCGCGGTCTTCCTGGGCCTGAGCATGCTCAACGGCCTGTTCACCTTCCGCGGCCTGGGCGGCGATCCCGGGGCCGAGGACCGGCCGGGTGCCACACAGAACACTGACGCGGCGGCCGCCCCGGCCGACTCCGCG
>JBOHCW010000028.1:0-4348 GCA_050725375.1 Actinocrinis sp.
CCTTCATGCCGGCCACGCCCTGGTCCCAGCCCTTGATGACCCGGCCCTGGCCGAGCGGGAACTGGAACGGGGAGTTGCGGTTCCAGGAGGCGTCGAACTCCTCGCCGGAGCCGTGCGAGACGCCGACGTAGTGCACGGTCACGTTGTGGCCGGCGGCGGCCTGCGGGCCGTCGCCCTCCCACAGGTCCTTGACCTCCAGGTCCGCGGGCGCCGGGCCCTCGGGGAAGTCGATCTCGGGCTTCTGGAGCGCCATGTCGATAGGTCCTCTCGGTCGTACATCGTCCACGACCTACCCTGCCACAATCGGCCGGGTGTCGAGCGCGGACGGTGACGTGCGCGGACCGGCCGCGCGCTCACAGGAGGCTTGCCGCCAGCCGTCCGGCGGCGGCCGCGGCCAGGAAGTTGGCCCGATCGGAGTCCGGCCCGCGGCCCATCGTGGACAGCGGCACCGGGCTGGCCGCCAGCGCCTCGTCCAGACCCGAGCAGTCGATCTCGCGCAGCGTGTGACGCGGCGTCAGAGCCCGGGCCTGCTCGCGCACGCCGTCCCAGAAGCCGCCCGGCTCGTCCGGGACCGCCAGTTGCGCGGCGGTGAGCGCGACCCGGCCGTACGCCGTGAGGCTGTGGTGGCTGAGGCCGTGGTGCCGCTCACGGACGTCCGCCTCGGACACGCGCAGGACGCCTACCGGGCGTCCGGCGAGCACGGCCGCCGCGTTGACCGCCTCGCCGCAGCCGACGCCGGAGAACCCCCAGCGCGTCGCGGTGCCCAGGTTGCCCGGTCCCTGCGCGACGATCGCGATGTCGGCGCGCAGGACCAGCCGGGCGGCGAGCAGGCCGTTGTGCACGGTGACCGCCTCCAGGTCGCCGCCGAACGCCTGGCCGGCGGTCACCGACCCGGCCAGCCAGCCGGCCTCGCGCAGCCCGGCGACGGTGCGGGAGAACCACAGCGGCAGGGCGCCGCCGTCGCTCATCACGTACGCGATCCGGGTGCCGGGCCGGTCGGCAAGGATCGCCGCGCAGACGGCCGGCAGCGCCGAGTGCAGGTCCGCGGTGACCACCGGCATGGCGTCCAGAGTGTCGGCATCGCACAAAAGTTCGTGGTGTGGCGAGTCGGGCTCGTCCGCGCCCAGTACGATGGCCTGCAGCGGGGTGTAGCGGGCTTTGACCAGATGGCCGGGTCCGGGCGCGCGGTCCTCGGGCAGCCGGTCGGGCAGCGCGACGACCAGCGCGTAACCGCCGGTGCCCAGGCCCAGCGCCTGGGCGGCCGTGTTGAGCAGGACTCTGTCGCCGACCCGCGGCTCGCCGGTCAGCGCCGGATAGGCCAGCGCCTTGACGCCGGTCCCGCCGACTTCGGCGGTCAGCTCGCGCGCGCCCCGCCACGCGCGCCCCAGGGCCGTTACCCGGCCTGTTCGCCAGCTGATCACGGCGGCAACAGTAGCGGTAATGTGCGTCCTTCGGTGCCGAAGCCGGTGCGGAGGCAGTAGCGTCGGAGTCGCACCGTCGGCACGGGGCGCACCGGCGGCGAGGAGGGAGAGGGCGTATGCCAGCGAGCAAGACCGAGCGGCTGGTCAACCTGGTGATCTGCCTGCTCGCGTCGCGGACCTTCGTGACCAAGGAGCGGCTGCGCTCGAGCCTGGAGTCCTACCGCAACTGTCCGACGGACGAGGCCTTCGAGCGGATGTTCGAGCGCGACAAGGAGGAGTTGCGCGAACTGGGCATCCCGCTGGAGGTCGGCACCGTCAGCGCGCTGTTCGACGACGAGGTCGGCTACCGGATCGCGCCGGGGCAGTACGCCCTGCCGGACTTGCGCCTGGAGCCGGACGAGGCGGCGGCGATCGGGGTGGCCGCGAAGTTCTGGCAGCAGGCGACCCTGGCCCAGGCGGCCTCCTCCGCGCTGCTCAAGCTCAAGGCCGCCGGACTGGACGTCGGCGACGCGTCGTCGGCCGGGATCGAGCCGCGGGTGCGGGCCGAGGCCCCGGCCTTCGAGCCGCTGCTGGAGGCCGTGTACGACCGTCAGGTGGTCCGGTTCTCCTACCGCCGCTCGGACGGCGAGGTGCGGGTGCGCGAGGTCGAGCCGTGGACCATCGACTCCTGGCGCGGGCGCTGGTACCTGGCCGGCTTCGACCTGGGCCGCGACGACGCTCGGGTCTTCCGGCTCGACCGGATCACCGGGCCGGTGCTGCTGACCGGCAGGCCGCCGGAGCACAAGGTGCCGGACCGGCTGGACGTGCGCGCGCAGGTCGACTCGTTCGCGCGCAGCAGCACCGGGGACCTCGGCCGGGCGACGCTGCGGGTGCGGGTGGGCACCTGCTTCTCGCTGCGGCGCGGCGCCCACTCGGTGGCCGAGGGCGAGGACGGCTGGGACACGATCGTGATCACCGCCTACGACGACACCCCCGGCTGGCTGGCCGAGCACGGGCCGGACGTCGTGGTGCTCGATCCGCCGGCGCTGCGGGCCGGCGTGATCGCCAAGCTCAGGGCGATCGCGGTGCCGCCCGCGCGCAGGTCGGCCGACCGCGCCCCGCAGGACCTTCACGGCAAGGCCGCCGAGTCCGGCGGCGCGAACGCGAATGGCGCGCACGCCGGCGGACACCGGCTGGAGGTGGCCTCGTGAGCACCGCGGTCTCACAGGTGGAGCGGCTGCTGAACCTGGTGCCGTACCTGCTCAGCCACCCCGGCAGCACGGTGGACCAGGTGGCCGAGCAGTTCGGGGTCACGGCCAAGCAGGTCGCCAAGGACCTCAACGTGCTGTGGTTCTGCGGGCTGCCCGGCGGCTTCGCCGACGACCTGATGGAGGCGCACGTCGAGGAGGGCGGCGCGATCCACCTGGAGAACGCGGCCGAGCCGATCGTGCGCCCGCTGCGGCTGGCCACCCGCGAGGCGGTGGCGCTGCTGGTCGCGCTGCGGGCGCTGGCACAGGTGCCGGGCATCGCCGACCGCGACGCGCTGGACCGCGCCGTGGCCAAGCTCGCGGCGGCCGCGGGCGACTCGGCGCAGGTGGCCGAGCGGCTCTCGGTGGCCTTCGAGGCGCGCGACGTGGTCTTCGAGGCGGCGCAGCGCGCGCTGGCCGAGAAGCGGCTGGTGCACCTGCGCTACTACGTCCCCTCGCGCGACGAGGTGACCGAGCGGGACGTGGACCCGATGCGGGTCGCGCTGCTGTCCGGCCGCGCCTACCTGGAGGGCTGGTGCCGCCTGTCGAACGACGTGCGGCTGTTCCGGCTCGACCGCGTCGTCGGCATCGAGGTGCTGGACCTGCCCGCCGAGCCGCCGCCCGACGCGCAGGGCATCGACCTGACCGAGCAGGCCCCGTCCACCGCGCTGCGGGTGGACGCGGACGATCCGCTGGTGACGCTGGAGCTGTCGGCGGCAGCGCGCTGGGTGCCCGAGTACTACCCCTGCGAGAGCGTGCACGAGTCGCGGGACGGCGACGGCGGCCTGCGGGTGACACTGCGCGCCGCGGACCAGGACCGCATCAGGAGGCTGGTGCTGCGGCTCGGCGGCGCGGTGCGGGTGATCGGGCCGGAGCAGTTCGTCGCCGAGGTGCACGACACGGCGGCGGCCGCCCTGGCGCTCTACGGCGCGGACGGCGCCGCGTGACGTCCCCGGCCCCGGCGTCGGCCGAAACGGCGGTCGCGACGGTGCGCGTGCGCTGCGACGGCTGCGGCCCGCGCGTGATCGCGTTGGCGGGGGTGCGGCTGGTCGGGTACGGGCGCCGCTGGGAGTATCTGTTCGCCTGTCCCGGCTGCGGCTCGCGCATCCGCCGGACCGCGGACGACGCGCTGCGTTCCGTGCTGCGCGGCGCGGGCGCGCCGGAGCTGAGCCTGCTGGACGCGCACCAGGCGTAAGGGGCCTGATTTCTTCCTCGGCGCGGGTGTCCGGGTGCCAAGCCGTCCAGGCTCTGGCGTGGATTCCGTGACGCCTCGTTCGGCGATCTTGCTTGGGTCGCGCGTCGGGCTGCTACCCGGGGGGTCAGTGAACTGTCGTACGGGTTCGTAGTGTCGGTCAGGAGTCTGTTATACCGCCTGGATGACCAAAGTCGATCTTCTGAAGATGCTGTTCCCGCACTTCACGGGCATCACTGTCGAGCACGTGGTGGACCGCGGGGCGCTGGTGCGGATCACGGCCTCGTGTACTTAGGCGTCGGCGTGTTGCCCGTCGTGCGGGAGCAACTCGTCGGCGGTGCACAGCGGCTACGGGCGCAGCATCGCCGATACCGCGGTCGGCGGGCGTCGGCTGGTAATCGAGCTGACGGTTCGGCGGTTGTTCTGCCGTGATCGGGCCTGCCCGAAGAAGACGTTCGCCGAGCAGGTCCCGGGGCTGACCTACCGGTATGGCCGGGACACGCTCGGCC
>JBOHCW010000029.1:0-2295 GCA_050725375.1 Actinocrinis sp.
GGGCTGACCACCGCGCACGACCGCGCCGCGCTCGACGATCCGGCGCGCGAGGCGGTCGACCGGCTCGCCACGCGGCGCGCGCTGCGGATGATCTCGCGGCTGCCGGCGAACCAGGCCGAGGCCGTGATGCTGCGCGTGGTGGTCGGCCTCGACGTCGCGCAGACCGCCTCGGTACTGGGCAAACGCCCCGGGGCGGTGCGCGTGGCGGCGATGCGCGGGCTGCGGCAGCTGGCCGCGGCGATCGAGCAGGACACCTCGCACCGGGACTGGTTCGCGGAAGATGACCCGAAGCGCGACGCGGAACGTGTCGAGTCTGGCAATATCAGCACCGGCAATTCAGGGATTGATGTCGAGTCAGACAGTGCGCTGTCAGACGGTGCGCCGTCAGGCAATGCCCGGTCGGACGGCGCCGAGCCGGACGAGGCTGATCCGAGTATTGACGGCGTCGCCGTCAACGCGGCGGCCAGGGGCGGTCGACGTGCCCTGATCGGCGCCGAACGCGCCACGACCACGGGGTCCGAGGAGGTGACCGAGCGACCATGACGGGAAACGACGAGCTCGACGCGCTGCTGGCCGCGGCGGCCGCTCCGGCCGTGGGCGACGAACTCGACGAGAACGAACTGGAGGTCGTGCTCGCGACCTTCACCGCGGCCGGTGCGGCGACGACGACGACAGACGGCCGACGGCGCGCGCGGCGCCCGTGGTTCACCGCCCGGCCAACGCGGCTCGCGGTGCGCAGCGCGGTCGCGATATTCGCGGTCGCGGCGTCCGGGATAGCGGTCGCCAGCGCGGGCATCCTGCCGACGCCGATGCAGTCCTTCGCGCATAACATGCTCCACGGCGTAGGCGTGCCCGGTCCGAGTGACGCTTCGCCGCCGGCGGCGGCCTCCGCCCCGCCCGTCGTCAGCATTACCAGCACCCTGCCACCCTCGCAGTTCACCGAGCGCCCGACGGCGACGCCGCACTCCTCGGTGACCGCCGACGGCCAGGGCGGCGGCTCCACGATCAGGCCGGCCTCGATGCTGGACCTGTGTGGCCGGGTCGCGGCCGACCCGAAAGGCTGGCAGAGCACGATGAGCGCGGCCGACCGGCAGCGGTTGATCACCGTCGCCGGCAAGGTGAACAAGGTGAAGCACTACTGCGAGACCCTGATCGCCGGCGCGGCCCACAACGGCGGCGCGCCGACCGTCGGCAGTACGGGCACGTCGAGCTCGAACTCGCAGGGCAACGGAAACGGTAACGGAAACGGCGGCGGGTCCGGCAAGGGCAAGGCGAGCGGCGGCGCGACGTCGTCGTCGTCGCCCACCGCGTCGGCCACAGCCGACTCCGGCAACCAGAACCAGCAGTGAGCGCGGCGTAACTGGATCGTCACACCAGGTTTCCGGAACTGCGGGTGTAACGGATTGCGGGGCTCGGGTCCCTGTTCGTTCGTAAGGCTTCCGCAGGGTGTGCCCGAACACTCTCTTGCGGTGCCTACACCGGGCCTGCGGCGCCGTGACCCCTTCGCTGGCAAGTGCCGCAGGCCCACCAAAAGGCCGGCAGGACCGGTTCGACCCCTGTCCGGGGCCTGGCGGGGAGTGTGCTCCCCTCCGTCAGGCCCCGTTGATCGCGTCCACTCTCCGGGACGCCCCTCCACGCTCTTGACACATGCGCGTTACGCGAGCACTCTCTCGGAGAGCGCTCTCCGAAACGTTCGGACAATCATCGCGCCCTGATCCGGTCACGGGCCGGGACGTGAGCCATAAGAGGTCTCCCACGCCTCGATTCTCGCCGCCGGCCGGCGCCGTTGGCCGGCGGTCTACCCATCGCCGCCCTTCGGAGAGAGAGTCATGCGATTAGTCCCACGTCCCTCGGACCGACAGCGAAGTCGGTCCCTCGTCCGCGGCCTGGTCGCCGCGACCACGGTCGCGGTGGTCGCCGCCGGCCTGGTGACCGCGGTGTCCTTCCAGGCCAGCGCCGCGCCGAGCCTGCTGTCGCAGGGTAAGCCGACCACGGCGTCGTCGACGGAGAACGCCGGCACCCCCGCGGCCGACGCCACCGACGGCAACACCGGCACCCGCTGGTCCTCAGCCTTCGCCGACCCACAATGGCTCCAAGTCGACCTCGGCCAAACCGCACAGGTCAGCCAAGTTGTCCTGCAGTGGGAAGCCGCCTACGCCACCGCGTTCCAGATCCAGACCTCGAACGACGGCACGAACTGGACCTCGATCTACACCACCACCACCGGCACCGG
Source organism: Actinocrinis sp. (assembly GCA_050725375.1). Taxonomy (GTDB): domain Bacteria; phylum Actinomycetota; class Actinomycetes; order Streptomycetales; family Catenulisporaceae; genus Actinocrinis. The sequence goes on from JBOHCW010000029.1 coordinate 2,234, forward strand.
CGGCACCCAAACCCTCAACGTCACCGGCACCGGCCGCTACGTGCGCATGAACGGCACCACCG
>JBOHCW010000030.1:0-5096 GCA_050725375.1 Actinocrinis sp.
CGGCCACGGCGGCCCGGGCGGCGGAAAGGCCGTAGTCGGGTTCTTCACCCAGTGGGGGATCTACTCCGGGTTCTTCGAGAAGAACCTGGTGGACGACGGCGCCGCGGCCAAGCTGACCCAGATCAACTACGCCTTCTCCAGCGTGTCCGCGGACGGCCAGTGCACGTCCGGCGACTCCTGGGCCGACTATCAGCGCCCGTTCGCCGCGACCGAGGCCGTCAACGGGGTCGCGGACGCGCCGGGCCAGACGCTGGCCGGGAACTTCAACCAGCTCAAGGAGCTGAAGGCGAAGTACCCGAACCTCAAGATCGTGATGTCGATCGGCGGCTGGAGCTGGTCCAGCCAGTTCTCCGCCCTGGCGGCTACCGCGGCCGGCCGGGAGAAACTCGTCCAGTCCTGCGTAGACCAGTACATCAACGGCAACCTCCCGGGCCTGCCGGCCGGCGCCGCGAAGGGCATCTTCGACGGCATCGACCTGGACTGGGAGTACCCGAACGAACCCGGCAACAACAACCCCTACGGCCCGCAGGACACCGCGGACTTCACCGCGCTGCTGCAGACCTTCCGCTCCGCGCTGGACGGCGCCGGCCGCGCCGACCACGCGAAGTACCTGCTGACCGCGGACACCTCGCCCAACCAGTACGCGGCGGCGCAACAGCTCCAGCTCAAGGCCGCCGCCAAGAGCCTGGACTGGTACAACGTGATGACCGTGGACTTCCACGGCGCGTGGGACAACATCACCGACTTCGGCTCGAACTTGTTCCCGGACCGCAGGGACCCGCAGCCGGCCAACGCCAAGTTCTCCATAACCCAGTCCGTGGCCTACTACGAATCGCACGGCGTCCCGGCCAACAAGATCGTGATCGAGCTGCCGTACTACGCGCACGCGTGGACCGGCGTCCCGGCGACGAACAACGGCCTGTACCAGAGCGTCACCGGCGCCTCGCCGAGCGACCAGGCCGGCTACAAGGTGGTCGCCGCCGCACCGGGCACCGTGCACTACGACCCGATCACCGCGTCCATCTGGAAGTACGACCCGGCGTCGCAGACCTTCTACACCTACGACGACCCGGCCACCGTCTTCGTCAAGGGCCTCTACGTGGACTTCGCAGGCCTGCGTGGCGCGTCCGTATGGTCGCTGGACGGCGACAACGCGACCGGCTCCCTGACGTCTGCCCTGACGTCCGCGCTGCACGGTTAGAGCTCCAGCCGGATATGACCCGGCGTCGTGCTGATGCCATGCCGTACTGACGAGATGCATTACTGACGAGATGCTGTACTGACACAGTCCGGGGTCTGATGGAGGATCACTCTCCGTCAGACCCCGGATTCGTCTTATCCGGTGATCGGCTCGGCGTCAGTTCAGCGCCGAACCCGACAGCCACTGGGACCAGGACTCCTGCCAGTCGGCGAAGCCGTTGCCGGGGTTCGCCTGGTGCGGGGAGTTGACCACGCGTACGACGTCGCCGGGCAGGGTGCTGTTGAAGAACCACTGCGCGTTCATCGGGGAGGCGCCGACGCATCCGTGGCTGACGTTCACAACGCCCTGTGCGCCCGTCGACCACGGCGCCGAGTGCACGTACGTGCCGGTGTACGTAAGGTGCACGTCCCACTTCACGTCCGGGATGTCGTACGCGTTGCCGAGACCTGCGGTCTCCGAGTTCATGTGCACGTCCGGGGACTTGTCGATGACGGCGTACGTGCCGCCCCACGTGTCGAGGCCGGGCATGCCGCCGGTGATCGGGAAGCTGCGTACTACGTGGCCGGATTGCCTTACCGTCAGCTGGTGCGCCCTCAGGTCGATCGTCGATTCCTGGTCACGCCCGACGGTGAAGTTCACGCTGTGGTCGGCCGTTGCGTAATGGCCGTTGCCGTCGCTAAGGCCGTTGAGCGCCATCTGGACGGACACCTTCGTGCCCACCTGCCAGAAGTTCTGCGGGCGGTAGTCGACGCGGTTGTCCGAGAGCCAGCTCCAGTGGCCGGTCTGCGGCGGGTCGGACGTGACGGTGAGCGCCTGCTCGATGGCCGCGCGGTTCTCGGCCTTCACCGGGCCGGTGAACGCGAGCACGACCGGCTGGCCCACGCCGACGGTCTCGGCGTCGCCCGGGGCGATCAGGTCGATCTTCAGCGGGCTGTCCGGGCGGCTGGTGGCGAACGTCGAGTGCTGGATGCCGGTGCCGCCGGCCGCGTCGAGGGTCACCGCGCTCAGCGCGTAGGACACGCCGGCCCGCAGCGGTCCGATGGACGTCCAGGTGCGGCGGTCGGCGCTGAAGGTGCCCTGCACGGCCTCGGTCCGGTAGGTCAGCTCGACCGCGCCTACCTGCTCGCCGGGCGGGGCGGTGACCGTCAGCGGGCTGTCGGGCAGGACGCCGGTAGCTCCGTCGGCAACTGACACGCGCGCCGGAGCGGCGGCCGGAGCCGCCGCGTGCACGACGGCCTGTGCGTTGCCGACCGCGCCGCCGGCGAAGGCCTCGTCCGTGACCGCCGTGCCGCCGTTCCCGCCGGCCAGGCCGAGCCAGCCGGCCGCGACGACAGCGGTCCCGGCCACGCCGAGTGCCGTCGGGACCATCCACCGTTTTGTCGCTTTCACACCGGATTGTTTACTCCGATGCGCATTCAGTTATGCCGCGCCGTCGGCCGAACGAGTGGCCGCCGGTCGTTTTTTCATCCCGCCTCAGGCTACGGATCGCCGGATGCCGGGCTCTGAGTTAGCCTGCCGTCAGGTCGTGTGCCCCAGACGGTGTGCCCCAGACGGTGTGCCCGCAGATCACTGTCCCTCAGATCACTGTCCCGCAGGTCTGGTCACCGGCTGGCCGGCTTTCAGCTGACCGAGACCGGCACCCGCACCGTCGTCTCGTCGAAGTCGTCGCTGCGGATGGTGATCGCCACCTGCCACTGACCGGCGAAGCTGAGCACCGTCGGGGTGTCGAGGTAGTGGCCGGGGCCGTTGATCGTCACCTTCGAGTCGATCGGGCCGATCTTGCGCGACGGCAGCGAATACTGCACGGTCACCTCGACCGGGCTGTACGGCTCACCCTTGCTGTTCTCCAACAGCAGGTGCGTCTGGTTCGGGCCGATCTTGCCCGGCTCGACCAGCACCAGCACGGTGCCTGAGGCCGTACCGGTGTTGAAGGGTACCGACACATCGGTCGAGCCGGGCTGCGTGGACAGCCCGTTCGCGCCCCGGCCGGGCACCGAGGTCACCAGGATCGCCGTGGCGGCCAGCACGACGAGCGCCACGCCGGTCTCGGCGGCGACCGAGCGCCGCAGCTTGCTGAACGCCTCCAGGGCGCCCGACGTGGCGTCGGCGGGCTTCACGCCGCCGACCCGCGACGTGCGCCGGCCGGGCCGGTTCATCCCGGGGCCGTGACCGTTCCGGCTCGCACCGGACGATCGCGGCGGAGCCGATGCCCTTGGGGAGGTGGTTGCGGCAGCGGCCGGCGAGGTGTCTGCGATCTCGTTCGCTGCGCCGTCAGCTGTCTCTCCGATCGGCTCGGTTACGGTCGCGGCGCTTGCCTTTACGGTGGCGACGGACTTCTTAGCCACAGGACGCTTCGCGGCGGGGAGCTTGGCCGCTGTGCCCTGTGTGGTCGAGCTCTTTGCCGCGACAGCGCCCTTACCTGCATCCGCCTTCACGAGGATGTCCGCGATACCGGACGCTATCCGCATCCGCGCGTAGTACCCGAGCCCGATCAGCAGCAGCACGCCGCCGATCTTGACCAGCACGAGCCTGCCGTACGTCTCGTAGAACAGTTCGTGCCACGAGCCAACGTCCCGCCACGCCTGGTACGTGCCGGTCACGACCATGACGCACACGCAGGTCAGCGCGATCGTGGAGAACCTGGTGACCGCGACGGCGGCCTGCTTCGGCTTGTCCGGCGCGCGCAGCACCAGCAGCACCAGCACGGCCAGGCCGCCGATCCAGATCGACATCGCGGTCAGGTGCAGGATGTCCGAGGCCACCGAGAGCGGCACCTGGATGCCGGTCGAGGCGTGCCCCGTCGCCGCCCACGTCGCCGCGACGCCGAACGTGCCGATCAACGCGAGCGCGGCGGCGCGCATCCGGCGGCCGAACGTCGTGCCGGCCAGCCGCTGCACGCCGATGGTCACGGCCGGGGCCGCGACGGCGAGGATCAGCAGCCTGATCTCGACCGTGTTGCCGAACCGGGTGGCCGTGGTCGCCTGGATCACCGAGGGATCGAACGCGCGCGACAACGGCAGTCCGCTCGCGTACACGCCCTGCAGCAGCAACTGAAGCACGCTCGACGCGACCAACGTCGTCCAGCCGGCCACGATCATCCGGAACGCGCCGCGCGTTGCCGCGCCCTTAGGCCAGCACAGCGCGAGGAAAATGATCGTCCCGGCGAGCAGCGCGAAGGACAGGTACGCCGCCCATCGCATCGCACCGTACGCCACGCCCACGAACGTGCTCGACTTGGTCACGATCGTCGTCGGGTTGACCGAGGTCTTGCTCGGCGCGCCGACCGAGAACGTGAACGCGCCGGACACCGGGTGTGAGTCGGCCGAGATCACATGCCAGGCCACGGTGTAGGTACCGTTCGCCAGGCCGGAGCGCAGCGAGATCGTGACGATGCTGTCCCGCGCGCCGTGCGTCGTCGTGCCGTTGTCGACGCGCGCGCCGCTCGGGCTGAACACCCGAAGGCTGTCCGGGCTCACCCCGACCGACTCGTCGAACTCGGCCGCCACCAGCGCGGGCTGCACCGCGAGCACCGAACCGTCGGACGGATCGGTGCTCTCTAGGGTGGCGTGCGCGGAGGCCGGACCCGCGACCGCGAGCACCAGGCCGATTGCCGCGATGAGCAGCGCGGCGATCCTACGTGCCCGCGTCGCGTGCGGTCGGCGGCCATAGCTGTCCGACCCGCCGTCGCGTGTCCTGCCTAAGGTGCCGAGCGTTGCGTGCGTCATAGTCCCACTCACGATTCGGAGCGTCGCCGAGAGAAGAGGGTGAGGGCAAGGGCCGCGAGGCCCGCAGCCAAGCCGAGAGCGCCGAGCACGATGCCGGCCGTGTCGGAACCGCCGCCGCCGCTGCCGGACGACGACGCGGCCGCGGCGGCGCTCGGCGAGGGGTCCGCGGC
>JBOHCW010000031.1:0-10815 GCA_050725375.1 Actinocrinis sp.
GCACCGCGAGAGTGGTCGCCGAAGTGCCCTGCGGCAGGCTCGCGGCCTGCGTCCATGTGTGGGTGTTGGTGTGGTAGATGTACGTCGACGCCAGGCCCAGGGTGTGGCCGCCGGTATCGCGCGAGGCGCCGCCCGCACAGACCACTTCGTCGTCGATGCCGGCGCAGGCACCCCACTGCATCGGCACCGGGTAGTCGGCCAGCTTCGTCCACGCGTTCGCGCTCGGCGAGTACCGGTAGACCGACGACGACAGGGGCCCGCAGTCGCCTTCCGCGCAGCCGCCGACCACGTACAGGCTGCCGTTCAGCACCGCGAGAGTGGTCGCCGAAGTGCCCTGCGGCAGGCTCGCGGCCTGCGTCCATGAGTCAGTGGTCGGATGGTATGCGTAGACGGCGGATACGACGTCGCCGTTGTTGTCCCAGCCGCCGACCACGTACATCGTGCCGTTCAGGAATGCCGCAGCCGGCGACTCCGCGGGCTTGGGCAGCGGCGCGATCGGCGACCACGAGGCGCTGACCGGGTCGTACACGAAACCGTCGGTCAGGGCCACGCCGTCGACGATCTGGTGCACGCCGCCGACCGAGTAGGCCCTGCCCTGGTAGTAGCCGACCGCGTTGTCCATGATCGGCTCGGGGTAGTCGGCGACCGCCTGCCAGCCGCCGCCGTCCGCCGCGGGCGCGACGGTTGGTCCCGCGGTCGCGGGAGGGGACGCCGGTCCGGCGGTAGTGGACGCCGAACCGGCGGTCTTCGCGTGCGTAGCCGGGCCGGTGGGGTAGTTGCCCGGGACCTTCTTCAGCGGGACGGACGGGTTCGCCGCGCCGTTCGCGGTGCGGTCCGTGATCGCCGAACCGCTGCTTGCCGAACTGCCGCCCGGCGCGGTGGACCCGGCGCCCTGCTCGCCGATCGTGACGTGCAGCGGCGCGCGTCCGGTGTTCGTCAGGGTGATGTCACGCTGGCTCCGCCTGCCCAGCTGCTCGCTGACCGAGACCGAGGACGGGCCGACCGCGAGACGTCCCGCCTGCAGGGCGAGGTCGTGCTCGACCACCGAGTCGGCGACCGTGTTCACCGTGCTGGTCAGCGTGGCGTACCGGTTGGCCGCCGTGGTGTACGTGTGGCGGCCGGCGCCCTTGCTGTACAGCCAGTAGAAACCGTCGGCCAGCGTGGTGTCGTCCGGCGTCGCGGCGCTCGACGCGGTGGTGGCCGCGTCGGCCTTGTCCGTGGTCGCCGCGCCGTTGAGCGGCTGGTGCGTGTTGGCGTCGGTGACCGTGCCCTCGACCAGGCCGCCGGGCACGGTCGTGCAGGTGCCGACGGTGATGTTGTCCAGCTCCCAGATAGACAGGCCCGAGCCGCTGTAGTGGAACTTCAGCTGCACGTTCGCGTGCCCGGCCAGGCCGGTCAGCGGCAGGTCGACCAGACCCTGCTGGACGTTGCCGTCCGCGGTCCAGATCTGGTTCCAGCTCTTGCCGCCGTCGCCGCTCGCGTCGACCTCGGCCACCGTGCCGTCGGCCGGCAGGTAGACCGTGTCGAACTTCAGCTGTGCGTCCGGCTGCTTGGTCAGATCCATGACCGGCGAGAGGAAGTCGGTGTCCTCGGCCGCGCCGCCGTGGTCGTACGGGTCGGCGGTGCCGAAGTTGCCCGAGCCGGTGGTCAGGTTCCACTGCGAGTTCGGGTCGTCGAACTCCCAGGTGTACGCCGCGCCGTCGTTGTTGGCGACGGTCCAGCCGCCCTTGCCGGTCGTGCCGCTCCAGCCCTCGAAATCGGACTGCGCCGGGTAGGCGTAGCCGGGGGCGGTGCAGCCGGCCTGGTCCGCGCCGACCGCGAAGTTCCGCGTCACGGCGCCGGTCCCGACCGCGACGGACTGGTTGGAGGTGCCGTAGCCCGGGTAGATCGGCGCGACGTGCAGCGTGTAGTTCGTCTGCTCCGGCAGGCCGACCGAGTACGCGCCCGTCTGCGGGTTCGTGTACACGGCGCCGTACGGGTACCCGTCGATGGTGATCTTCGAGTACAGGCCCCAGCCATGGCCGGTCGAGTCGGTGACCCGGCCCGACACCGTCTGCGTCGGGATCGCGGCCAGCGTGACGTTCACCGTCGCGGTCTGGTTCTCGGCCACGTGCAGGCCGGACTGGGTCGCCGCCCGGTATCCGTACGCCGACACGGTCGTGCTGTAGTCGCCGACCGCCGTCGTCACGCTGAACCCGCCCTGCGCGTCGGTGGTGGCATGGAAAGCAAGGCCCTGCGACGCATCGGTAAGCACGACCTTCGCGCCCGCCACCGGGCCGCCCGCCGACGAGGTGACGGTGCCGGTCGCGGTGCCGAAGGCGCCGAGCGTCAGCGCGCTCACCCCGTTCGGCGTGCCCAGGCCGGTAGGTCCGTCCCAGCCGGTTCCGGCCGTGCACAGCAGGTTGCCGCAGCCGCCGTCAGAACCCTGCGTAACATCGTTGAGGTGGTTGCCGCCGAAGTCGTACGGATAGGTCACCGGGTACGTCCCGGCGGCCGGCGCGCCGGCCAGCGCGTACATCGCGGTGATCAGCGGCGAGGACAGGCTGGTGCCGCCGACCTGCTCCCAGCCCGGCTTGCCGAGCGTGTCGTAGATCGCGAGACCCGTGTTGGGATCGGCGACCGCGGAGATGTCGGTGGTCGCGCGGCGCGGGCAGTCCGTCGCCAGGCCCGCCTGGTACGCGGGCTGCGGCTCCCAGGCCGAACAGCCCGAGCCGCCGGCGGACCACGCGCTCTCGCTCCAGCCGCGCGCGGTCGAGGTGTCGGCCGTCAGCGTGGTGCCGCCGACGCCGACCACGTTCGGGTCGGAGGCCGGCCAGTTGACCACGTTGCCGAGGTCGCCGGAGCTGGCCACGATCGCCACGCCGGGGTGGTCGTAGTCCGCGTCGCCGACCTCGGTCGGGATCTCGCCGGAGATGCCGTAGGAGTTCGACACGTACTTCGCGCCCAGGCCCACCGCGGTCTTCTCGGCCGCGCCCAGGTCGGCGGAGTCGTTGGTGGTCGCCTCGACCAGCAGGATGTGGCACGCGGGGCAGGCCGAGGAGACGGCGTCCAGGTCGAGCGAGGTCTCCTCGGCCCAGCCGGCGTCGTCCGCCGGGAAGTTCACGCCGCCGGCCTGGTCGGTCTTGCGGAAGCAGCCGTTCGCGGCCGTACAGGCGGGCAGGCCGTACTGCGCGCGGAAGACCGCGAGGTCCGCCTCGGCGGTGGACGCGCCGAAGGCGTCGACGATCGCCACGGTCTGGCCCTGGCCGCCGTCGGGCAGGTTGTAGGCGGCCTTGATCTGCGCCGGGCCCAGCGCGGTGGCCGGCGGTCCGTCCGTGCCCGCGATCAGGCTGCGCGTCCTGGTGGTGGCCTCCAGCGCGAAGCAGACCGCCTTGCCGGGCTTCGGGTCCGGGATGTTGCAGGCGGCCGGCACGTAGTCGGGCTGGCTCGCGGCGAGCTTGGCCAGGCGCGGGTCGCTCTGCGCCTCGGCGGCGGGGGACTTGAGCTTCGGCGCGGCGGTCGTCGCAGTGGTCGATGACGTACTTGCCGACGTACTCGCCGACGTGCTCGACGATACGGAGCTCGTCGCGCTGGTGGTCGCCGTCGTCGAGTTCGTACTCGCCGACGCAGGGACGGCGTAGCAGACGCTGAAGCCGAGAATGCCGGCTATCAGGCCTAGGAAGGGCGCTCGCAGGCGCCCGCGGGAGAACATCGGGCAGTGGCCTTTCGTGGAAGCGTCGGGTGCGCGGGGTGTCGTCACCCGGACTTCGGCACCGTCACGGGTGGGTGCCGGGTCGGTCTGGTCACCGGACGCGGCGGGCGGCCGGGGTCGGCGCGCCGCCGGGGATCGGTGGTTCAGAGGTGTTCGTAGCCGTCGGGATGCTGATGAGGCGGGCCCTGGCCCGGCGGCGCCGCGGTCGGTTCTCGCCGGGGCGCGCCGGCCGTGTCCCCCTCGCCGGTCCCTTCGGATACGTCTGCGTGGGCTGATTCACTGCTGTTTTCGTCGTGCGGGTCTCGCGGGTCGTGCGGCGTCTCGGACCGCGGGTCGGCGGGGTTGGTCAACGGGCGCTCCCGTCAAGGCGGCCGAGGGGGAAACAGGTGTTGTCCCTGGCGAGTATGCGGCGCGAATCCCCGGCACTCGATTGGGCAGATGCCCTAAAGAAAGGACCGATCACCCGCGCGGGCACCTACCCGGTCCGCTGATCTGTCCGCCTTTGTCACGAAAGACGGGCGGAGGTCCCCTTACTCCGGTGCGGATTCCGTCGTCGGCGCGTAACGCGTCTGGGTCACCACGACGGCCAGGGCCGTGCGCGTCGTCACGCCGTGCTTGCGCATCGCGGAGTTCAGCTGAGCCGCCACCGTCTTGGGGGAGCGCGACAGCGCGATCGCGATCTCACGGTTCGTCAGCCCGCTCAGCAGCAGCTCCACGACCTCCTGCTCGCGCGGCGAGAGCTGGTCGCCGTAACCGCGCCGGCCGGCCTTGCGCGGACCCGGCGGCCGGCCGCCGTGCCGGGTCAGGGTGCGCGCGACCCGGTCGGCGTCCTGTTTCGCGCCGAGCGAGGCGAGTCCGCGCGCGGTCTCAGCCCACTGCGACAGCGCCGCGTCGGTCTCGCCGATCTTCAGCAGGCTGCGAGCCTTCTGCTCACGCGCCAGCAGCGCGTAATACGGCCGCGGCAACGCCTGCCACGCGACGGCCGCCGCGTCCCACGCGTGCGCGGCCTCGGCGTAGTCGGCACGGCCGTCGGCCAGTAGCGCACGGCAGGTTGCGAGCGATGCATGCGCAGACGGGATCGGCCGTTCGCCCAGCCCGCGGGCGAACGTGGCCACCAGATCCTCGGCCTCGCCGCCGCACTTGGCGGCCGTCAGCGCGGCGACCCGTACCGGCACGGTCTCCGTGGCCCACAGCCACATGCCCTTGCCCGCGACCACCTGTACCGCGTCGTCCGTGAGGGACAGCGCCTCGTCCACGTCGCCGGCCGCGAGCCGCAGCCGGGCGAGCGCGCCGGTCGACTCCATCGACATGTCGGCGATGCCGCGCCGGGTCGACTCGTCCCGCACCGCGCGCACGTTGTCCTCGGCCGCCGGATCGTCGCCGACCGCCGCGCCGAGCAGCCCGAGGACCAGCCGGCTGTCCAACTGCATCAGCGGCTCGTCGTCGAGCCGCGCCCAGTGCCGCAGCCGCTCGGCCAGCCCGCCCCACGAGCCGGTGAACCAGTCCAGGTGCATCAGCGTGACCAGCGTCATGTCCCGAAGCCGCTGGTAGCGGTGCCGGCGTGCGACGTCCCCGGCGATCGCCAGCCGCCGGCGCGCGTCCTGGAGGTGGCCCCATTGCATCGCCGCGTTGCCGGTGTTCAGCGACAGCCGGGCGAGGTTCAGCGCCTCCTGCGGCACGGATTCGTCGCTCGCCGGGAACGCCGCGGCCAGGTCCCAGCCGGACTGCTCGGCCAGGTCGAGCAGCGCGGTGATCCGGTCGATCGTCAGGATCTGCCGCTCGCCCTCGGGGATCGCCGCCCCCGCCGACTCGACCACCTGCGCCGCGCGGTCCAGCCAGCGCCGGTGCTCCGAGGCCGGCCACAGCGAGCCGACCGGCCCGCCCAACGTGCTCAGCGCGCGCGCCGCCTCGATCGGCCGGTCGGCCAGGTCGGGGATCGCGCGCTGGATCTCCTCGGTCCCGGCCGCGTACTCGCCGACGTGCATCAACATCCTGCCGAGCTGTCCGCGGATGCGCCCTCGATCGGAGCGCGAGAGCCGCGGGTCGTCCAGCACTGTTCGCAGGGTGCTGATCACATCGACCCGGCGCAGGTAGCCGGTGAAGGTGAGCACGGGCATCTTCTGCGCGATCCGCGCGACGTCCCCGGCCGGCAGCCCGCCGGAGGTCAGCAGCTCGTGCAGCAGGCCGACGGCCGTCGGATGGTCACCGGTCGCCAGCGCCAGATCCGCGGCCTGTTCGGCGTATCGGCACCACAGCGCGGTCTCCTGCGCGGCGCGGTGGTGGTACGCCAGCCGCGCGACCGGTGTCGGCCGCTGGGGCTCCAGCGCGGCGGCGGCCCGGCTGTGCGCGGCCCGGCGATCGGACCCCGCGGCCCGGTCGTACACGGCGCGCGCGGCCAGCACGTGCCGGAACGCGATCCGCCCCAGGTGGTCCTCGGCCACCAGTCCGCTGAGCGCCGCCTCCCGCAACGCGACCCAGGCCGACGCCGCGGGAAGCCCGCTGACCCGGGCCAACACGTCCTCGGTCTCCGGATCGACGAGCACCGCCGCAGCTAACAAAATGCGCTGCGCGTCCGCTCCGAGCCGCCCGACGCGCTCGGTCACCGCGTCCCGGATCGAGGGCGGCACGTCGATCTCGTCCAGCGTCTTCCGGATCCACTCGCCGTCCCGGCGGATCAGGTCCGACCGGTCGTGCAGCAGCCGCACCGACTCCTCCAACGCGAGCGGCACGCCCTCAGTGCGCGAGTGCAGCAGTCCCGCGAAGGCGGGCGACACGCGCTCGTCGTCGAGCATCGACGACACCAGCTGCGCGACCTGCGGCGGTTCCAACCCGCCCAAAGTGACCCGCGCGAGCCCGCCGCACGCGCCGGAGGCGCCGAAGGCGGAGAGCCGGGGCAGCAGCGAGTCGCCAGGCAGGTCCTCGGCCCGGTACGTCAACAGCAGGCCGATGCGCTGCGGCCGCCGCGAGGCGAGGAACAGCAGAAAGTCCATCGTCGCCTCGTCGGCCCAGTGCACGTCCTCGACCACGAGGACGCTGACCCCGAGCCGGTCGAGCAGTTCGGCCAGCGCCCTGATCAGCCGGTGCCGCGCCGCCCCCGGGTCCGCCAACGACTCCGGAGCCGGCGGCAACGTGTCAGCCCACTCCGGAAACAGCGGCCGCAGCGTCCCCGCCAGCGCGCTCAGCCCCAGACCGGAGACCTCCGAGGTGCGCTGCCGAGCGGCATCGACGATCGGCCCGAGCGTCAATGGTTCCCGGAACGGCGGGCACACGGCGACCAGCGGCGAGAACGGCACCGAGCCCGGCGCCGAAGCCAACTCAGGGGCCGGGCTAAGCGCCGCGAGCGCTTCACGGACCAGGCGGCTCTTCCCTATCCCCGCCTCGCCCTCGACCAGCACGAGCGCCGGCGGTCGCGCCAAGGCGCCGACGACGCGTGCCAATTCCGCCTCGCGCCCGACGAATCGCGGCGCCCCGACCCGCGGAAGGCGAGGACGAGTGGTACGCGAAACGGCATGCTGTTGTTCATCACCTGCCGCACGCAGATTCACGTTGCCAGAGTACCGATCACCGTGCCCCGGCTCATAGGACGGATTCGCACCGACTGAGACGCGACCGAAGGAGCGGAGCAACCGAGGCCCAGTCGACGGATAGTTGCGCCCAGGGCCGGTATCACCGGCGCGAGGTGGCGAACCAACGGACCTGCTTGCGGCCGTATCGAATAGGATGCCCAGATGGCTACAGGTAGTGGCGGCGACGGCGTGACGGCCAGTGAGGCGCGGCATGACCGTGCGGCGAGCGTGCCGCGGCGGTCAGCCTGGTGGAAGATCAAGGCGAAGCCGGATCCGGCACAGGAGATCCTCGCGCGGATTCCGGTCGACCCCATCGTGCTGCCGGACGGTCACACGGTGACGGTCCGGCTTGAGGACACGCGGTTCGGGATCAGCGCCGCGCCCGGTGACAACGACCCGATCACGCTGGTGGTCCTGCTCGCCGCGGCCCTGGCGCGCTTCGTACAGTTCACGATCCGACGGCCGCGCTGGCGCGTTCGCGTCCAGGTTCGGCAGCCCGGCGAGGCGAAGCCGTCTCGGCAGATCAAGCTGCGTTACCGCGACCGTGTACGCGCCGCGCAGGCGGCCGCCGAACTCGCCGCGGGCATCCGCGAACGCGGTCTCGCCGCGCTGCCGCAGGGGAAGTAGCAAGCTGCGACTGTCCTCCGTCGCGCTTCACTGCGACAGAGGACAGCCAGTGTCGGACGACGGCAGTGCGGCCAGTACCCGCATCACCCCAGAAAGGTGAGCCGCACCTGCCGGTCGGGATTGTCGCGGTTGGTGTCCACCAGGACGACCGACTGCCACGTGCCCAGTTCGAGCCGACCCCCGATGACCGGAAGCGTCGCGTGCGGCGCGATGAACGCGGGCAGCACGTGGTCGCGCCCGTGTCCCGGCGATCCGTGCCGATGCCGCCACCGCTGATCGGCGGGCAGCAGTTCGCGCAGGGCGGCGAGCAGATCGTCATCGCTACCGGCGCCGGTCTCCAGAATCGCAACCCCGGCCGTCGCGTGCGGAACGAAGACATTGAGCAGCCCGTCCGCGCCGTTCGCCGCGTCCCGCAGAAACGCCTCGCACGACCGAGTCAGGTCGTGCACGGTCTCGCCGCTGCCCGTGTGCACCTGCAGCACACTGCTCGTGAAGTTCGCCATGCCGCCATGATCCCGCACTAGCCGGCAGGCTCACCGCTCGACATTCGTCTACGTCGCGAGCGTGAACTCGCTCGATCGGGCGCTCGATCTTTTGGCGCAGGGCTTGCCTCTCCACTGTGCTGACTGTATATATTGTACATGTACAGATGAAGGTGTGCGGCGGAGAGGGCGTCATGAGGGTCGTGTTGTCGAACAGCTCCCAGGTGCCGCTGTACGAGCAGATCAAGGAGCAGATCGGGGCGGCGATCCTCGGCGGCGACCTCGCGGAGGGCACGGCCCTGCCGTCGGTCCGGGTGTTGGCGCGCGATCTGCGGATCAGCGTCATCACGACGACGCGCGCGTACGCCGAGCTGGCCGCTGAAGGGTTCATCGCGACGGTGCCCGGCAAGGGCGCTTTCGTGCAGCCGCTGGACCACGGGCTTGTGCGCGAGCAGCTGGTGCGGCAAGTGGAGGCCGGCCTTCAGGCCGCGCTCGACGCCGCTCGCCCGGCCGGGCTGGGTCGCGACGACTTGGTCGAGATCCTCGACACGCTGATCCGGGCCGAGCGGCCGGAATCCGTTTCCTGACGCCGCTTGCCGCCGGTCGACACGATGGAGGGAGGGATCCGTCGGTGGATCCTGAGTTTGCGTTCGCCTTCCGTGGGGTGGATGCCACGGTGGGCCGGTTCCGGCTGAGGGATGTCAGTTTCTCGCTTCCCCAGGGCTATGTCATGGGCTTCGTCGGGGCCAACGGCGCCGGCAAGACCACGTCCATCCGGTGTCTGGTGGGAATGCAGCGGATCGAGCGGGGCGAGATCGAGGTGCTCGGCCACCGGGTCCCGGCCCCGGTGGCCTTGCGGCAGGACGTCGGGGTGGTGCTCGACCACACCTACCTGGTGGGGGAGTGGCGCCTTGGCGAGGTGGAGCGGGCCGTCGGGCCCTTCTACGACCGCTGGGACACCGCGCGGTACCACGACCTGCTCGGTGAGTTCGGCCTGGATCCGCGGGCCCGGGTCAAGGATCTGTCCCGTGGCATGGCCGTGAAGCTGATGATCACGATCGCGCTGTCCCACCACGCCCGGCTGCTCGTCTTCGACGAGCCGACCAGCGGCCTGGACCCGGTGGCGCGAGACGAGCTCGGCGAAATCCTGGCCGACTTCCTCACCGACGAGCGGCACAGCATCCTGTTCTCCACGCACATCACCGCCGACCTGGAGCGCATCGGCGACTATCTGACGCTCATCCACGACGGCCGGATCGTCGCCACCGGGACCAAGGACGAGATCCTGGACGGCTACCGCATCGTCCGCGGCGGCCCGGACGACCTCGCGGACGTCGTCGGCATCCCGCTCATCGGCGTCCGGCGCACCGGCGTCGGAGTCCAGGCCCTCGTCGCCGCCGAGGACGCCGAACTGCTCGGCGACCGGGTCGTGGTCAATGCGCCCAGCCTGGAGGAGATCGCCGTCCACATCGGGTCGTCGGAGCACGCCCACGTTCCCGTGAGGGAGTACTCATGACCGACTTGGCCCGCGTCGCGTTGCTGGACCTGCGCACCGTCGCGCCGTACCGCCGCCAGATCGTCCTCACCCCGCTGCTGGTGGTAGCGATCATGTTCAACCGCCCGGAAGTCGTCGTACCGGGGCTGACCCTGCTGTGCGCGTCAACGACTGCCGGCTACCCGTTCCTGGTCTCCGACCGCGCGGACCTGGAGACGCTATATGCGGTCCTGCCCCTCACTCGCCGCTCGCTCCTACTCGGCCACTACGCGTGGGCGCTAGCGGTCTTCGCCGTCACCGCCGGTCTCGGGACACCGGTGGCCCTGATCCTCGCATCGCAGCAGCACATCGCGTTCGCGGGACCCGCTGTCGCTATAGTCGTGGCGCTGTCCTGGGCGGCCTTCGCGTTGAGCGTCTCGATCCAGTTCCCGCTGTTCGTCCGGTTCGGCTACACCAAAACCGGCATGCTGGCCACGACCCTGCCGATCAGCGTCGTCGCGGTCGGGGTCAACCGCCTCCACGTGCACTTCACGCCGAATGCGACGCTACCGGCACTACTCGCGGCCGCCGGCGCGGCGCTACTCGCGGTGTCCTTGGCAGCATCGACCGCAGTGGATCCCCGCCGCATGGGCACGGCGGCCGTCTAAGTGGTCGGTCTTCGAGTCACAGGAATCGACAAATTCATCCGCGCTGAGCTGGACGCCTTCGAAGGCGCGGGCGTTCGGGTCTAGGACTTGCTGGGCCTTGACGCGGAAGTCCGGGTCGCGGATGAAGATCCAGGACCGGTACCGCCAGGGCTTGATCGCGTCCTGGCGCAGCAAGCGGCGCACCGTGGATGCCGAGATCGTGTCCGTGATCCCGCGTGCGGTAAGTTCAACGGCCAGCTCTTGTAACAGAGATAAGTCGAACGTAACTGGTCAGCTGGTCTGGTTGGCGTGCCAGCTTGATTGGGGG
>JBOHCW010000032.1:0-7136 GCA_050725375.1 Actinocrinis sp.
GCCGTCCACGCCGGAACCCGGCGCGAGTCTGCCGTCCATGCCGTAGTCGTAGCAGACCTGCGCGTTCGGGTCGGCCGACTTGATCGCCTGCATGTAGGGCAGCGCGTTGCTCGCGTAGGAGGCGGCGGTGTGCGGGCTGGCATGGTTGTCCGTTTCCCAGGACCCGTATTCCTCGTTGCCGATCTCCCATAGCGCGACGTTCTGGCCGGCGGTCGTCGCGGCCTGCTTCGCCCAGGCGTCCGCGCTTGCGGCGGTGTCCGAGCCGTAGTTCACGGTGACGAACTTCTGGCCGCCGCTGATCGAGTCGACTTGGCTGGAGTACTGCGCGAAGTTCACCGGCTGCGCTTGGCCCTTGGCGGTGTTCGGCTGCCATACGTACTCGTCGGCCCACGAGCCGCCCGGGTAGCGGATCAGGCCGGTGTTCGCCGCGGACAGGTCGGTCGAGATCGCCGGATCGACGAAGTTGGTGTCCCAGGACGCCGTGTTCACCCCGAGCGGTGTGAGCGGACCGGCCAGCGTCGCGCTCGACGAGCCCTGGCTCGGGCCGGAGCAGGTGGTGGTCGGCACCGGGTTCGACGCGCCGTTGTACGAGCCGTGGAAGCCCCACGTCGTGCTCGCGCCGGGCGCTAGCGTCGCGTTGTAGCTGCCGGCGGGCGTCGCGGTGACGGTCGCGCCGTTCTGCACGACGATCGCGCTGTACGGGCTGCCGGCGATCACCGACTGTCCGGCGGCAAAGCTCCAGCTCACCGTCCAGCCGCTGATCGCGTACGACGCGTTGTTGGTCACGGTGACCGTCACGCCGAAGTCCGGCGGGCTGTCGGACGGCGTCTGCCAGCCGATCGTGTACGCGGCGGCGCACGCGGCGCCGGTGTCGGCAGGGGCCTGGGACGCGCCGACCGTGACCGCGGCGATCGTGGCGGCGGCGGTCATCGCGAGCGCGGTGGCGCTGCTGGCCCAGCGCCGGGAACGGATGGACATCTGCGGGCCCCTTAGAAATTCGCCGGCGCGGCCGAAGCGGTGGCGTCGCCCGAGCCGGTCGCTATACCGGTCAAGCGAGCCGATGCTACGCCGCGCCGGAACCGCGTCAAGAGCCTGCGAAACTTTCACGCGGCGCCCGAGGTGGGCGCCGCGTGAAAGTGGAAAGTGCCTCTTCGGTTGTGCTGTTCAGCCGTGCTGATCCGTCACGCCGGCCAGTCCCATTGTCCGGCTGTACCAGCGCTGCGCCGTCACGCCTTGTGCGCCGCCGCGAGCGTCTTCGGCTCGCGGGTCGGGCGGGCGATGGCGGCCAGGGCGATCGCCGCCAGGACCATCACCGCGATGCCGTAGGTGCGCGCGGCCGGCAGCAGTCCGATGTGCACGATGAGCACGCCGCCGATCACCGCCGGGACGCCCATCGCCAGGTAGCAGATCACGTACACGGTCGAGAGCAGGCCGGCCCGCTGGTGCGGCGCGGCCAGCGGGACCACGGTGCGGATCCCGCCCTGGAAACCGCCGCCGAAGCCGGCCCCGGCCACCACGACGCCGGCGTAGAACCACGCGGCCGAACCCAGCTCCATGCCCAGCAGCGTGAAGCCGACGCCGACCAGCAGCGCGGCCGTGCCGCCGACCATGACGCGGGTCGAGTCCATGGTGCGGGTCAGCAGGATCGCCACCGCGCCCATGCCGGCCAGGACGAACAGCGACAGCCCGCCGATGGCGAGCGAGCGCGAGCCGGTCACCAGGGTGACGATCGCCGGGCCGACCGCCAGGTAGAAGCCGGCCAGCGCCCAGGCCGCGATCAGCACCGGGATCGCCTTCAGCAGCGGCACCCGCGCCGGCTTCGGCACCTCGAAGTGCGGCCTGAGCGATGCGAGCGCGCCGTTCTCACGTGAGGAGGTCTCCCGTATCCGGGACACACCGAGCGCCTGCAGGACGAACGCACCGAGGATCACGTAGTAGATCAGGTGTGTAGGCGCCGGCAGGAACTGCACCAACAGGCCGGAGAGCAGCGCGCCGCTGCCCGTGCCCATCATCGGCGCGGCCGCGTTGGTGATGGTGCCCTTGGCCCGGTCGAGGTCGATCAGGCCGGCGCCGATCGCGCCGAGCGCGCCGCCCGTCGCGATGCCCTGCACGATTCTCGCGATCATCAGATCACTGACGCTGCCCGCGGTGCTGAACACGATCATCGACACGACCTGGATCGCGATCGCGGTCAGCAGGACCGGCTTGCGGCCGACGTGGTCGGACAGCGAGCCGACGATCAGCAGCGCGACCAGCACGGCCAGCGCGTAGACGCCGAAGATCACGGTCGTGGTGATCGGCGAGAAGTGCCAGGCCGCCTGGTACTTGCCGTAGAGCGGGGTCGGCGCGCTGGACGCGGCCAGGAAGGACACCACGATCGACGCCTGTAGGTAGAACGCGACCTTGTCCGGCAGGTGCCGTCTGAGCCGACCGCGCGCGGTCCCCGGTTCGATGTGCACGACGAGCGAGGAGTCGGCGGCGGCCGTTTCGTCGACGGCGATCGCGGCGGACGTGGACGTGCGCGGGGTCGCGGACGTGCGCGCCTGCGTCGTAACCGAGGGTGGGTTCACGGACGGCATGACGGGTTCTCCTCTGCGGAGCGGCTGCGGTCGGGCGCTCGCACCCGACCGGCAGTCAGACAGGTCTGTCTGGCGAGCTCCCACAGTAGACAGACCGGTCTGGTATAGTCAAGTCCATGGCCACCACCAGCACCGCCGCCCCGGGCCCCGGCCGCGCGCACGACGCCGCGACCAGCGGCAACGCGCCCGGAGCCGCCACGAAGAACGCGAAGAAGCCGTCCGCCCGCGACCGACTGCTCACGGCGGCGAACGAGTTGTTCTACGAAGAGGGCATCCACACGGTCGGCATCGACCGGGTGATCGAGCGTGCTGGAGTCGCGAAGGCGACGCTTTACAGCGCGTTCGGCAGCAAGGACGCGCTCATCCGCGCGTACCTGGAGAGCCGGCAGCGCTCGCGGTCAGCGCGTACGGCCCGGCACATGATCGGCAAGGAGACACCGCGCGAGCGGCTGCTGGCGATCTTCGACGCGCTCGGCGAATCCGTCACCATGCCGACGTACCGCGGCTGCGCGTTCGCCAACGCCAGCGCCGAGGCCATGCCGGGCAGCGCGACCGCCGCGGCCGTCGACGAGTACCGCGACTGGCTGCACGAAATGCTGCTGGACCTGTGCTCGCAGGTCGGAGCGCACGACTCGGCGCGGCTGGCCGGACAGCTCCAGCTGATCTACGACGGCGTGGGCCTGGCCGCGCGCCAGGACCATGACGCGGCCGTGGCCGCGTCGAACGGACGCTCCGCCGCCGACGCGTTGATCACCGCGGCGACCGCCTGACCGAGCACACGGTTACGGGATGCGCGCGACGCCGCCGTAGTGCGGCAGCCGCAGCTCGACCGGCGTGTCATCAGTCACCGGATGCCAGTTCGTGACCACGACCACGCCCGGCTCGACCAGGTCGAGGCCGTCGAACCAGCTCGCGATCCGCGCACGCGTACGCGAGGTGATCGGGCTGGTGGACGAGTCGTAGACCTTGAACACGTTGTCGGTCTCGTCGGGCTTGTAGTCGTCGGTGCTGCCGTGCGAGATCGTCAGGTAGCTGCCGGACGGCAGCGCGGCGCGGTACCGGGCGACCAGCCGCTCCGGGTCGTCGGCGTCCGGGATGTACGGCAGCACCGAGGCCATGATCAGCCCGAGCGGCCGCTCCAGATCCAGCAGCGCGCCGACCTGTGGCGCGTTAAGCACGGTCTCCACGTTGCGGATGTCGGCGTGCACGATGTCCGCGCCCGGATTGTCCGCCAGCAGCGCCTCGCTCGCGTGCACCGCGACCGGTTCGGCGTCGACGTACACCACGCGCGCCTCGGGGTTCGCCTCCTGCGCCACTTCGTGAACGTTTCCGGCGGTCGGCACACCGGAGCCGAGGTCGAGGAACTGGTCGATGCCCTGTTCGGTGAGGTAACGCACGACTCGCCGAAGGAAGTCACGGTTCGCACGCGCGGACGCTCGCACGCCGGGGAAGGCGGCCTCTGCGGCCTTCGCCGCCTCGCGGTCCGCTTCGAAGTTGTGGAACCCGCCCAGGAAGTAGTCGTACATCCGCGCCGGGTTGGGGCGCTGCGGATCCAACTCGTGCGCGTGCAGCGTCATCGCCTCCACACCAAGGGCCGTATGCAGAACCACAGTACCCGGTGATCTCAACATCAGACACCGCTGGTCCATGCGTCCCTCCCGTCCCGGCTACCGACGGCCGCGCGCCTCCCGTTGAGCAAAACAGAGCCAGTATATCTAGCTACTGATAGTGGGGCCGTCCGGTGACCGTGCCGTCGCAGTACTCGAGTTCGGGCGACACGCCGCACATGTACTACGCCGACGGCTCCCGGGTCCACCAGGGCTCAAGCCACTGAGCGGACCGGATTCGGCGTCGACCGAAGACGAAGGCGAAGGCTTCTGAGACGCAGACAGCCCGCAGGCTACTTCCCGCCGCGACGCCGGGCAGGCTCGTGCGAACACGACCTACTCGGAGGAGCCGCGGCCGGGCACCGGGGACGATGCCGGTGAACCTGCGGGCCGGGTGACTGCTGATATTCGCCCGCCCAAACCCGGCGGGCCTGGGCGGCTAGCGGGCAGCCACCTCACGCGTCCTGGTCTCACTCAACTCAGGATCACCTCCTTTCGGTGTGTGGCTACGGTAATCCGCATCGCACGATCCGCGCAACGGGTTTGCGATCACCTACACGATTTGGACCCGACGGTCTAAAACGGCTACGGTCGCCGGATGGCATTGACGGCGAAGGGCCTGGCAACCAGGCAGCGCATCATCGAGGGCGCCGCCGTGCACCTGCGCAGCGACGACCCCGGCGAGGTGACGCTCGACGACATCCGCGCGATCACCGGCACCAGCAAGGGCCAGATCTTCCACTACTTCCCGGCCGGCAAGGAAGAGCTCTTACTCGCCGTCGTCCGGTACGAGGCCGGCCGGGTACTCGACGACCAGCAGCCGCACCTCGGCGCCCTGACCTCCTGGACCGCCTGGCAGCGCTGGCGTGACTCGGTCCTCGCGCGTTACCGCGCGCAGGGCCGGAACTGTCCGCTCGGCGCCCTGATGAACCAGGTCGGCAGCACCCCCGGCGCGACCGAAGTGGTCACCGCGCTGCTCGCGCAGTGGCACGAGCACGTGCGCCGCGGCGTCGCCGCGATGCAGGCGCACGGCCGGGTGCGCCCCGGCCTGGACCCGGACAAGGTCGCCTCGGCGTTCATCGCCGGCATCCAGGGCGGCGTACAGATGCTGCGTTCCACCGGCAGCACGCAACCACTTGAGCGCACGCTGGACACGTTGATCGACCACCTGCGCGGCGTCTGACCCCGCGCAGCAGGCCCGCAATTTTTGGACTTGCGGGTCCAAAAATGAATTCGTAACGTCGCAGCCATGACTTCGCACACACCCGCAGAACACACAACTGCGCGCCCAGCGTCACACTCGCGTTCACAGACAGCGTCACCGCTCTTGGGCAAGACCGCGCTCGTCACCGGTTCGACCAGCAACATCGGCCGGTCCATCGCGATCGCGTTCGCCGAGGCCGGTGCACACGTCGTGGTCTCCGGCCGCGACGAGCAGCGCGGCGCGGCAGTCATCGCGGGCATCCGGGAGTCCGGCGGACGCGCGGACTTCGTGCGCGCCGACCTCGACGGCACCCCGGCAGCCAGCCGGGCGCTCGCCGAGGCGGCGGCCGATCGGCTCGGCGGACGCATCGACATCCTGGTCAACAACGCGGGCATCTATCCGGCCTCGACCACGCTGACCGTCGACGAGACGACGTTCGACCGCGTCTACGCCGTCAACGTCAAGGCCCCGTTCTTCCTCACGCAGGCGCTCGCGCCGCGCATGGTCGACGCCGGCGGCGGTGTGATCATCAACCTGGGCTCGTGGATCGCTCGCCTCGCTGTTCCGGTCGGCGCGCTGTACAGCTCGACCAAGGGCGCGATGGAGACCCTTACGCGCGCCTGGGCAGCCGAATTCGGCCCCAAGGGCGTGCGCGTCAACGCTGTCTCGCCCGGCGTCGTCGTCTCCCCCGACTGGGACGCCACCGTCGACCACCCCGGCGAGGTGATGATGCTCGGCACCCCGGCCGGGCGCAGTGGTCACCCCGACGCCATCGCCGCCGCCATCGTCTTCCTGGCGAGCGACGCGGCCGCGTTCGTGCACGGCACCGTCCTTGACGTCGACGGCGGACGTACCGGCGTCGCGGTCATCGCAAGCGCGAGCGCCGACGCGAGGCCGGACCCGGCGTAGCACCCGAGCAGGCGCTAGCGTGAACGGCGTCCGTGAGCCCTACGGAAGGAACCGACAGCCGTGACCGCCACACCTGCCGAGCCCGCGCAGCCGACGACGACGCTCGACGTCCACGTCCTACGCGTCTTCACCGATCCGCAGGATGCCCACGGCAATGAACTCGGCGTGGTGTTCAATGCGGCGGACCTGCCGGGCGAGCTGGGCGTGCGCCTGACCGCGCACCTCGGGTTCAGCGAGACCGTGTTCGTCGACGATGAGCCGAAAGCGGTATATCGGATCTTCACCCCGGCTCGCGAGCTGAAGCTGGCCGGCCACCCGACGGTCGGCTTCGCGTGGGCACTCGCCTCACGCGCGGCCGACCGCTGCGTGCCACCGGTCCTGAGGCCGCGCCTGGCCGCGGAGGTGGCGGCGTGGCGCGCACCCGAGGACGAGGCGGTGTGGATCCGCGGCGCCCTCGCCGACGCGCCGGACTGGCAGTTCGTCCGGCTAGCCGAGCCCGCACAGGTCGAGGCGCTGCCCGTCGACGCGACGGACCAGCGTTCGCACCACCAATTCTGGGCGTGGATCGACGAAGCGGCCGGACTCGTCCGCGCCCGCACGTTCGGGACCGACGTCGGCGTGCCCGAAGACGAGGCGACCGGCTCCGCCGCGCTGCGGCTGTGCGTACAACTCGGCCGCCCGATCACCATCCGCCAAGGCCGCGGCTCCGTCATCCAGGCCCGCCCGGCAACGGACGCGGGGTGGGCCGAAATCGGCGGCCACGTCGCCGCAGACGGCGTCCGCACCGTGACGTTCTGAGGACGACCTTCCCGCAGCAGGCACGTCTCGGCTCGCAGC
>JBOHCW010000033.1:0-2501 GCA_050725375.1 Actinocrinis sp.
GCCGCGGACCACGCCGACGCCGCGTCGGACGGCACCACGCCGGACGCCGCGCCGGACCTCGACCACGACGCGCCCGAGCCGCGGCGAGAGCGTTCCCGCGCCCGAGCCAGGGTCAGCTTCGTCGGCGCCGGACCCGGCGACCCGGACCTGCTCACGGTCCGCGCCGCCGCGCTGCTCGCCGACGCCGACGTGCTGGTCATCGACGCGCGGCTGCGCGCCCGCTTCGAGCCGCGCTGCCACGAGCGGGTGCGCGTCATCGAGGTCGAGCCGCACGTGTCGGACGACTGTGAGCCGGCCGGCCTCGGCGTGACGATCAGCGGTTCGGGGCTGAACGGTGACGGGCGCCTCGGCGCCACCGCCACAGCCGTCGCGCCGCCGCTGCCGCTGGTGTGCATCGACGAGATCGCCGAGGCGGTGCGGGCCGGGCACTCCGTGGTGCGCCTGCTCGACGACGACCCCGGGCTGTTCGGCACCTTCGAGGCCGAGGCCGTCGCGTGCGCTCAGGCCGGGCTGCCGTTCGAGGTGGTGCCGGGCCTGGCCCGGGCCACCGCGGTGCCGGTGTTCGCAGGCATTCCACTGACCAGGGGCTCGATCGGCGACGTGCGCCTGCTGTCCGCGCCGCGCATCGACGGCAACGCCGACTTCACCGCCTGGTCGGACTGGCACCGCCAGCTCGGCGAGGCCGGCGCGGCCACCTCCACCCTGGTGCTCATGGGCATCGGCGACCGGGTGGACGAGGTGGCCGCCGAACTGCTGGCCGCCGGCCGCCCCGGCGACACCCCGGTGGCCGTGACCGTGGACGGCTCGCTCACCTCGCAGCGCACCGTCACCGGCACCCTGAACCGGATCGCGGCCGTGCTGAAGGCCGAGCACGTGATCAAGCCGGGCGCGGATACCGTGGTGGTCGTGGGTTCGGTGGTGGACCGGCGCGCGGAGCTGTCCTGGTACGAGACCAAGCCGCTGTTCGGCTGGCGGGTGCTGGTCCCGCGGACCAAGGAGCAGGCCGGCGCGCTGAGCGAGCAGTTGCAGTCCTACGGCGCGGTGCCGCACGAGGTGCCGACCATCGCCGTGGAGCCGCCGCGCACCCCGCAGCAGATGGAGCGCGCGGTCAAGGGCCTGGTGACCGGCCGGTACGAGTGGATCGCCTTCACCTCGGCCAACGCGGTCAAGGCGGTCGCGGAGAAGTTCGAGGAGTACGGGCTCGACGCGCGCGCGTTCGCGGGCATCAAGGTGGCCGCGGTCGGCGAGCAGACCGCCAAGGCGCTGCGCGCCTTCGGCGTGGTGCCGGACCTGGTGCCCTCGGGCGACCAGTCGGCGGCCGGGCTGCTGGAGGACTTCCCGGCCTACGACCCGGCCTTCGACCCGATCGAGCGGGTGTTCCTGCCGCGCGCCGACATCGCCACCGAGACGCTGATCGCCGGACTGGTCGAGCTGGGCTGGGAGGTCGACGACGTGACGGCGTACCGCACGGTGCGCGCCGCGCCGCCGCCCGCCGAGATCCGCGAGGCGATCAAGGGCGGCGGGTTCGACGCGGTGCTGTTCACCTCGTCGTCCACGGTCAAGAACCTGGTCGGCATCGCGGGCAAGCCGCACGCGTCGACCGTGATCGCGTGCATCGGCCCGCAGACCGCGAAGACCGCCGAGGAACACGGGCTGCGCGTGGACGTGCTGGCCCCGTCGCCGAGCGCGGCGGTGCTGGCCGAGGCGCTGGCCGCGTTCGGCCGAGCGCGGCGCGAGGCGGCGATCGCGGCCGGCGATCCGGTGCTGCGTCCGTCCGAGCGGCGCTCGTCGCGGCGGCGCAAGTAACCGCCTTCCGGCGGTCGAGATCGGTAAGGCGCCGGTCATCGCGCGGTCGGGATCAACCGCGCCTTGAGGCAAAGCGGCCGGATCCGTGCGGCGGCCGCGGGATAATCGAGTCGGGCAAGGGCGATCCGCCGCTTGGCGGCCGAGCGCCCGGCCCGGTCTCACGACGAGCGATGGGCAGGGCATCATGTCGCAATCTCAGTTCCCGAACGCGCGGCCGCGTCGGCTGCGGCGGACCCCGGCGCTGCGCCGGATGGTGGCCGAGACCCGGCTGCACCCGGCCGATTTCGTGCTGCCGATGTTCGTCAGGGAGGGCTTGGACGAACCCGCGCCGATCTCCTCGATGCCGGGCGTCGTGCAGCACTCGCTGACCAGCCTGCGCAAGACCGCGCACGAGGCGGTCACGGCGGGCGTCGGCGGCCTGATGCTGTACGCGGTGCCCGAGGTGCGCGACGCCAACGGTTCGGCCGGGGTCGATCCGAACGGCATCCTGCAGCGGGCGATCCGCGAGGTGGCCGACGAGGTCGGCGACTCGACCGTGATCATGAGCGACCTGTGCCTGGACGAGTTCACCGACCACGGGCACTGCGGCGTCCTCGCTGCAGACGGCTCGGTAGACAACGACGCGACCCTGCAGCGGTACGGCGAGATGGCGGTCGCGCAGGCTCGCGCGGGCGTCGACATGGTCGGCCCGAGCG
>JBOHCW010000034.1:0-3999 GCA_050725375.1 Actinocrinis sp.
GCGGACACCTCGCCGTACTCGACGCCGTCACAGCCCAACTCGACCCGCCCCTCGGACAGGCACTACGCCCCTTCGACCGCATGCGCCGACGCCGCAACGACGCCGAATACCCCAAGAACCACAGCCAGACCTTCACCCTCCAAGACATCCAACGCGACCACGCCAAAGCCGGCGACATCCTGGCCCTCGCCCACAAACTCCTCGACGAAATGAGCCCGTTCTAACAGCCACGACGGCGATCAGCACCAGCCGGCACCGGATGCTTCACAGCATCTCGTACCGCAGCGAGGACGCCGGTCAGCGCCTCCCGTCGGAGTCCGGCCCGCCTTCTAACAAAAGCTGCGCTGGGGACCGTATCGGATGCCGAACCGGGATGTGACGGTGCGCCAGGCACGCACGATGGCCAAGGCTGCCGTCGCCGAACTGAGGCACCACGAGCTGCTGTCTCCGAACACAGCCGGGCTCACACACCCATTCGACAGACCACAGCCATACGGTGATTGGCAACGGGTGCGGCTCTCGCAGAGTGACGATCATGCGGCGAGTGTGAGGTTGGCGCGATAGCGCGCGTCGTGGACGCGGTGTTGTTCTTGCCGCACGTGGAAGTGCCAGTAGGCGTCGAAGTCGCCGTTGGCGACGAGCGCGCGTAGCTTCAGGATCGCTTCGGCGCCGGGCAGGCCCCAGCGGGCGCCGGTGATGTCCATACGGTCTTTGACCAGGTGTCGGACCGCGCCCTCGATCACACTGGTGGCGATCGGCCAGCCGGCGGCCAAGGCGGTGTCATAGCGCAGGTGGGACCGTAAGTTCATCAGGTAGCGGGCTGTGGTGTCGGCGTTCTTGCGCTTGGCCGGCTCCAGGTGGTTGGTGGTGGCCTTGCGGCGGATCGCGGCGGCCACGATCCCGGCCTTGCCCTCCAGGATCCGGCGGGCGTGGTCGGCGACCCAGGTCTCGATGTTCTTGTCGCCCTCGGCGAAGAAGCACCAGCCGGCTTTCCAGATGTACTCCAGAACGTGGACGAAGTCGCAGACGATCGTGACCTTCACCTTGCGCCGGGCCGCCTCGGCACGCACGAGTTTGATCTGGTGGGCCTGCCCGTCGACCAGCGCGATCCACGTACGCCGGTGGGTGGGGTCGCGGCGCTCGGCCTCGTCGAACCCGGCGGCGACCACACTGTTCGCGTCGTTCTCGACACTGGCGGTCAGCCACTTTGCGGTGGCCTTGGGCGCCGGGGCCTGCTCGGTGCCGGCGCGGGCCATCACATCGCCAGAGGCGCGCGGCGCCGGGGCCGCGTCGTAGACCGCGACGACCTCGGCGATCCGCTTGCGGTTGGCCTTCTCCCCGCGTGAGAGCCGCGTGGCCAGCTTGTTGTCGGCCTTGGCCGCTGCCTTGGCGGTGCCCGGGCGCAGCGCGTCGGGCCTCATGACGATGCCCTTGCCGTCGAAGGTCAGCACCAGTGTCACGGTGTCCTGGCACGGCCCGGGGCAGCGCCCGGCGTAGAACGCCTGAAGATCGCCGGCGGTGGCCACGGCCAGCGCTTCGACCTGGCGCTTGCCCACGCCCACCCCGGTCGCCCGCCCGATTGCCTCGGCCGCCTGCCCGAACGAGCCACGCGTGGCCTCGATCGCGGCCAAGCGGCGCAGCCCGTGCGAGTGCTCACCGACCGGCAGGCCCAGCACCGCATCGGCCGGATACAGATTGCGGGACCCGGGCGCCCGGTAGGCCAACCGCTCCACTACGACCTGCCCGAACACCGTCGTCAGAGTCCGAACATGGCTGCACTCCACCCGGGTGCGCGCCCGGTCCTCATCCACCGCGACCACATCGGCCCGACGCGACTCACGCGAGGCCCGCAGATCCAGATGGTCCTGAAACAACGACCGCATCAGATCCCGGCCCTGCTCCAACAGCCAGTCCTCAATGTCCAGGTGCGTAACGATATCAACCAACGGATCACCCAACTCGACCAGGACCGCCCCGAACCGGGACAACGACCGCCCGAACGCACCATCGGGGTTCGGCATCTCGTAAACTTCCACGCGAGGGCTCCTTCTCAACGTTCTGGCTTAGACACCTCGAACGTATCGCGAAGGGGCCCTCCCCGACGCTCAGCGCACCCCGTCGCCACGCATCACCGCACGTCACCTACCGGCCCTCAGTCACTCTGCGAGAGCCGCACCCATTGAATATCCCGAGCGCACCCATCGCGTAATCCACCGCTTTGAGACCACCGAGCGCAGCGGTCACACCCTGGCGCACGGCCGGGTCGACCCGCCACTGGGTGTCCAGCCACTTCGCCGCGTCCTCGGTCGGCTTCAGCAGGCGGTAAGCGAACGGGGCGTGCCCGAGCAGGTCCCATACCCTTTCGTACACGTCGTGCTCGGTCTCGAGTGCCTTGTCGACGACGTCGAGCCGGTGCTTCGCCTCCCCGGCTCGCCCCGAGGCCAGGGAGACGGCGCGCTGCAGCTCTTCCGTGGCCTCGGCGATCTGCGACTGGGCCGTCATGATGCGGTGCGCCTCAGCGGTCTGATCCGTGATTCCCTCGACCGACTGGACCGCCACGTGTGCTCGGCGTTGCTGCGCATCGAGCGCCGACGCGTATCCACGCACGGCCGCGGCGATCTCGTGCAGCGGGTCGCTGAGCGACGCGACCGCGGCCGTCTTGCTGTGGCAGTAGCTCAGGTACGACTCGGCCGCCTTTCCCGACCAGTTCGCCTGCGCGGCGATGCCTGTCGTCGCCTTGTATGCGTCGGCGCCCAGTTCCCGCACCTGGTCGGCGAGCGCGTCAAGGCTGCGCGCGTACTGCTCCAGGCGGACCGGGTCTCCGAAGAATGCCGGCAGGCCGCCGTCGGCCGTCCCGCTCAAGTGGACGCTTGTCACAGTCCCTCCCCGACGCCGGTGATCCGCTCGGCGCCGCCGGCGTCGGCCTGCCGATAGTTCTGCGCGGTCTTGTGCAGCGAGGCGCCCATCTGCGCGAAGACCGTGACGATCTGCGCCATGCGGTGCGACGCGACCGTGCCCGCATCCGCCAGAGCCGAGCTCAGCTGCGTGGCGCCGGCCGCGGAGGACAGCTCGGCGAACACGGTCGACAGCTCGCAGGCCAGCGCGTCCGCGCGCTCGGCAAGATCGTGGGTGATCCGGCCGCCGCCCTCGAGCACCGCCGGATCGACCTGGTAGCCGTCGGTCATCGCGCCGTCTCCGTCCACAGGCTCGGGCTCGCCGGCGTATTCCAGTCCGTCGAAGACGCCTGATACGGATCTGGGTACGTCGGCTGATTCAGGAGGTCATCGGCCCGCGCTACCTGCACGACGGCCGACTTGCCCGAACTCAGCAACAGCGCGCGGCCGGGCGGGAAGTCCTCGCGGTCGAGCTTGTTCGTGTTCAGTCCGGGGAAGATCTGCGGATCGGAGGCGTCAGGAGTCAGCAGGAAACCGGTCGTACCCAACCTCAGCTTCGTCACCAGCGAGGAGGCCGCGAGCGGAACGTTCTGCAAGGCCGCGGCATCGCTCTGCGCGACCAGCAGGCCGTGTCCCATCACGCAATGCGGGACCAGCTGCTCCAGCCCGGCGCGCACCGCGTCGACGGCGAGGAACGGCACGAGTTCGTCGATGCAGAGCGCGGGGGGCCGCTGCGGGTCGTGCGCGGCGACAGCGCTCGCGAACTGCGTGAGCAGTTTCTCAGCCTCCTGCGGATCGCCGGCGCGGCCCTCCCACAACGGCAACCGGTACGTCTCGGCGTCACTCGAACCGAGGTAGAACAGGCGCGTCCCCGCCTTCCAGCGATTCAGCGCCGTGGCGACGGTACGCAGCGCCGTGCGGCGACCGGAACCGGTCGGGCCGGCGATCAGCAGCGTGCCGCGCGGCGCGAAGGTCACCGGCTCCAGGTCACGCAGGCCCTGGCCGAACACCGGCCGCCCGTCCCGCTCCACTGGCAACCGCCCGAGCGGGATCTGATCACCCAGCCTGGCGATCGCCGGCGCCGCGGGGACACCCTCCTCGATCA
>JBOHCW010000035.1:0-8561 GCA_050725375.1 Actinocrinis sp.
ATCCAGGACGGCTACTGCGACACCTGCGGCATGGCCGCCGCGCCCGGCTCGGCATCGGGTGGCGCAGCGAATGCGGGCTCTGCTTCGTCCGGCGGCACCTCCACCGGCCGCACCTCCACCGGACGCACCCGCGGTTCGGCCGTCTCCGCGCGCGCCACCACCTCCCGCACCACCTCGGGCCGCTCCCGCTCCACCGGACGCGGCGGCCTGGGCATGGGCCTGGTCGAGATCCCGCAGGTCGAGTACCGGGACCCGAGCGAGGCCGTGCTCACCGACCCGCAGGTGCCCGAGCACAAGAGGTACTGCTCCAAGTGCGGCTCGCAGGTCGGCCGCTCGCGCGAAGGCCGCGGCGGGCGCACCAACGGCTTCTGCGCCAAGTGCGGCGGCGCGTACGACTTCCGGCCCAAGCTCGCCGCCGGCGACCTGATCGGCGGCCAGTACGAGGTGCTCGGCTGCCTCGCGCACGGCGGCCTGGGCTGGATCTACCTGGCCCGCGACCTCAACGTGTCAGGGCGCTGGGTCGCCCTCAAGGGCCTGCTGGACACCGGCGACCTGGACGCGATGGCCGCCGCGGTGGCCGAGCGCCGGTTCCTGGCCGAGGTCGAGCACCCGAACGTGATCAAGATCTACAACTTCGTGCGGCACCTCGACGACGACTACATCGTGATGGAGTACGTCGGCGGCAAATCGCTCAAGCAGATCGCGCTGGACTACAAGGACGCGCACGGCGGCGCCCCGCTGCCGCTGGAGCAGGTGCTCGCGTACGCGGTCGAGGTCCTGCCCGCCTTCGGCTACCTGCACTCGATCGGCCTGCTGTACTGCGACTTCAAGCCCGACAACGTCATCCAGTCCGAGGAGCAGCTCAAGCTGATCGACATGGGCGCGGTGCGCGCCTTCGACGACGAGGACTCCGCGGTCTACGGCACCGTCGGATATCAGGCCGCGGAGATCGCGCAGGTCGGCCCCTCGGTCGAATCGGACCTGTTCACCGTCGGCCGGATGATGGCGGTGCTCTCCTTCGACTTCAAGGGCTACACCTCCACCCACGCCACCACGCTGCCGGCCCGCGACTCCGTCCCGCTGCTGGCCAGGTTCGAGTCCTTCGACCGCACACTGCGCCGGGCCACGCACGCACGGCGCGAGCGGCGCTTCTCCACCGCCGCCGAGATGGCCGGACAGCTGACCGGCGTGCTGCGCGAGGTTCTGGCCCTCGGCGACGGCCGGCCGCGCCCGGCGATCTCCACGCTGTTCACCGGCGAACGGCTGACCGTCGGCACCGACCTGGCCCGGCCGACCGGCGCGCAGTTCGCCGACGCGCTGCCGGTCCCGACCGTCGACCCGCTGGACCCGAACGCGGGCACGCTCGCCACCCTCGGCGGCAGCTCACGCCAGATCGTCAACGCCCTCAACAGCC
The DNA here is from genome assembly GCA_050725375.1 of Actinocrinis sp. GTDB lineage: Bacteria > Actinomycetota > Actinomycetes > Streptomycetales > Catenulisporaceae > Actinocrinis. The sequence goes on from JBOHCW010000035.1 coordinate 1,415, forward strand.
TGCCGAACGCGTCCACCGAGGTCTACTACCGGCTGGTGCGCGCGGAGATCGAGGAGGGCGACCACGCCAAGGCCGAGGAGTGGCTGGAGCTGTTGCGCCAGCAGGACGCGTTCGACTGGCGCGTCTCCTGGTACCGCGGACTGCTGGAGCTCTCGCGCGACCAGCCGGCCAGGGCGCGCGGCCACTTCGACGCCTGTTACGACGAGCTGCCCGGCGAGCTGGCCCCGAAGCTGGCGCTCGCGGCGAGCGCCGAGCTGGCCGGCGAGGCGGACGACGCGATGCGGTACCACCAGCTGGTCTGGACCGTGGACCGCTCGTACGCCACGGCCGCGTTCGCGCTGGCCAGGCTGCGCTCGGCCGGCAAGGACCACGCGGGCGCGGTCGAGGTGCTCGGCCAGGTGCCCGAGTCCTCGATCCACCGCACGGCCGCCGAGGTCCAGGCGATCAGCCTGCGGCTGCGCTCGCCCGGCTTCGCCGACTGGGTGGCCCCGGCGGAGCTGCACGAGATGAGCACCCGCGTCGAGGCGCTCGGCCTGGACGGCGAGGCGCACGAGTCGATGGTCTGCGAGGTGCTCCAGGGCGCGCTCGACTGGCTCGGCGCGCACCAGCCGGCGGCCGGCGCGGCGCGCAACCTCGCGCGGGGCCGGGTTTTCGACGCCGACCTGACCGAGCGCGACGTGCGCCGCGCGCTGGAGCGCTCGTACCGGGCCCGCGCCCGGATGGCGCCCGACCGCAGGGCGCGGATAGAGCTGGTGGATCAAGCCAACGCGCTGCGGCCGCGGACTCTGGTATGACGGGTACCGACGAGTCGGCGCGCACCGGGGCCGGCGAGACCGGACGGGGTATGCCAGTGCTCGAAGGTACGGGGTCGGAGCAGTCCGCGGCCGAGGCGGCCGCCGAGCCGGCAGCCGGGAGCGAGCATGTCGCGGCGGTCCAGGCTCAGCCCGAAGGGGAGCCCGAGACGCGGCGCCCGCACTGCCCCTCGTGCGGCACCGAGGTGCTGCCCGACGACGGGTTCTGCGAAGCGTGCGGCGCGGACCTGATGGTCCGGCGCGCCGCACCGCCGGACACGCAGCCGGCGCCCTGTCCGGACTGCGCCGGCACCGCGTTCAGCGACGGGTACTGCGACAACTGCGGCCGCCTCGCGCCCACGCCGCGCGACCACGTCGAGCGTGACCTGGGCACCGTCGCCGGCATCACCGACCGCGGCCTGCGGCACAGCCGCAACGAGGACGCCATGGCGTTCGCCGTGATCGGCGCCGACACCGACGCGCCGACCAGCGTCGTCGTGGTCTGCGACGGCGTGTCCACCTCGACCGACCCGCAGCGCGCCTCGCAGCTGGCCGCGGACACCGCGCTGGACCAGCTCGTGCTCGACCTGCGCAGCGGCCACCCGGCGTTCGCCGCCACCAGCGGGGCGATCGACGCGGCGCAGGACGCGGTCACCGCGCTGGCCGACGAGTACCCGGACCGCACCACCGCGCCGTCGTGCACGATCGTGACCGCGGTCGTCCAGCACGACCTGGTCACCGTCGGCTGGGTCGGTGACAGCCGGGTGTACTGGCTGGCCGCCGACACCTCCGCCTCGCGCCGGCTGACCGACGACGACTCCTGGGCCGGCCAGCTGATCACCGGGGGAGCGGTCGCGGAGGCGGAGGCGTACAAGGCCCCGCACGCGCACGCGATCCTGCGCTGGCTCGGCCCGGACGCGCCGCCCGAGCCGCCGCACGTGCAGGACTTCGCACCGGACGGCCCCGGCCTGGTGCTGGCCTGCAGCGACGGACTGTGGAACTACGTGTGGGACGCGGCCGAGCTGGCCAGGCTGGCCCGCGCCGGGGGCGGGACCGCCGGGGGCGCCGCCGCGCTCACGGCGCTCGCCCTGGACGGCGGCGGCCAGGACAACATCACCGCGGTGCTCGCCGTGTACCCGCCGGACCCGCACCTGCCGCCGGCCGCGGCCGCCGGGTCCGCCGGGGCGCAGCCGCCCGACCCGCTGGCGCAGACGATGGAACTAGTGCCGTCCGAAGAGGGGAACGAACCGTGAGCACGGCCCTGCCGCAGTTCAGCGTGAGCGTCTACCAGAACGAGTTCCTGTCCGAGGGGGCCGACGAGGTCAACGCGATCGTCACGGTCACCTCCTCGGGTTCGTCGGCCGGGCCGTCCAACGCCCGCGCCGCGCAGGTGATCATGGTGGACTGCTCCGGATCGATGGACTATCCGTCCACGAAGATGTCCGCCGCCCGCCAGGCCACCAAGGCGGCGATCGACGCGATCCGCGACGGCGTGCCGTTCGCGGTGGTGGCCGGGACGCACGTGTCCCGGATGGTGTTCCCCGGCACCGAGTACCTGGTGCCCGCCGACGCGTCCAGCCGCGCCGCCGCCAAGGCGTCCGTGGACCGGCTCACCGCCGGCGGCGGCACCGCGATCGGACAGTGGCTCGCGCTGGCGGACCGGCTGTTCACCGGTCACGAGGACGCCATCCGGCACGCGATCCTGCTGACCGACGGCAAGGACGAGCACGAGAGTCCGGCCGACCTGGACCAGGCGATCGTTCGCTGCGAAGGCCGCTTCACCTGCGACTGCCGCGGCATCGGCACCGACTGGGTGGTCGCCGAGCTGCGCCGGATCGCCTCCGGCCTGCTCGGCACCGTGGACATCGTGGCCGACCCCAGCGGGCTGGCCGCCGACTTCCGGGCGATGATCGAGGGCGCGATGGGCAAGGCGGTCGCGGACGTGCGGCTGCGCGTCTGGTCGCCGCAGGGGGCGACGGTCAGGTTCGTCAAGCAGGTCGCGCCGACCGTGGCGGACCTGAGCGCCAAGCGCCTGCAGTCCGGGCCGCTGGCCGGCGACTACCCGACCGGCGCCTGGGGCGCCGAGTCGCGCGACTACCACGTGTGCGTCCAGGTGCGGGCCGGCTCGGTGGGCGACGAGATGCTGGCGGCGCGCGCCTCGCTGGTCGCGATCGACGGCTCCGGCCAGGCCGAGGTGCTCGGCCAGGGCCTGGTGCGCGCGGTGTGGACCGACGACGCGGCGCTGTCCACCAAGCTCAACCGCCAGGTGGCGCACTACACCGGGCAGGCGGAGCTGGCCGACGCGATCCAGGAGGGCCTGGAGGCGCGCAAGAACGGCGACTTCGACACCGCGACCGCCAAGCTCGGCCGCGCGGTGCAGCTGGCCGCGCAGTCCGGCAACGAGGACACCGCGAAGCTGCTGAACAGGGTGGTCGACGTGGAGGATCCGGCGACCGGAACGGTGCGCCTTAAGGCCCGGGTCGACGACGCGGACGAGATGGCCCTGGACACCCGGTCGAGCAAGACCGTCCGGGTGGGCAAGAACAACCACCAGGGTTGAGGATGGCTCTGGGGGCAACGCGCGGTGGCAAGCACTGAGAGGTACGACCGGGGAGGCTTCGATGGCGCTGTGTCCGTCCGGGCATGAGTCGCAGACCACTGACTACTGCGACCTCTGCGGCGCGGTGATGGGCGGCGCGCCGCCCCATCCGTCCGCTTCGTCGGCCGCGCTGTCGAGTACGGCCGTGCTGCCGAACGAGGCCGAGCCGGCCGCGGGCGGCGCGGTGGCGCCCTGCCCGCAGTGCGGCGCGGCGCGCGACGGCCGGTTCTGCGAGGAGTGCGGGTTCGACTACGAGATGGCCGCGCTGGTGCCGCCGACACCGATGCCGTCCCCGCCTCCCGCGCCGACACCGGCCGGCTCGTCATCGAACCCTGATGGCTTGGCCGAGACGCTGGCGATGGGGCCGGACTACGACTTCGACGCGGAGTACGAGGCGGCCGAGCGCGCCTACGCCGAGTCGGGGCCGGCCGGTCGGAACGAGGGCGCCGCCGAGGCGTCGCAGGGTGCTTCGCCGGAGTCGGCCGGGCCCTCGCCGGGTACGGGTGCTGAGACCGCCGCGAGCCTGACCGCCGTGGCCGTGGCGGACCGCGAGTACTATGACGCGCAGGTCGAGCGCGGCGACATCGTCGCGTCCGAATACCCGTTCCCGCGCTACTCCGGCGAGCGCCGCTTCGTCCTGGACGGCGACGTGGTGCGCATCGGCCGCGCCTCGGCCAGTCGCGGCCTCGTGGTGGAGATCGACCTGACCGGCCCGCCGCTGGACCCGGCGGTCTCGCACCTGCACGCGCAGCTGTTGCGCCGCGCCGACGGCTCGTGGGCGCTGGTGGACCTCGACTCCGCCAACGGCACGCGCCTGAACGGCGCCGAGCAGCCGGTGGCGGCCGAGACCGAGATCCCGGTCAGGTCCGGCGACCGCATCCACCTCGGCGTGTGGACCACACTGACGTTGCAAGAGTCCTGACGACCTGTTCGTGCATCCCGCTGCCCAGGGCCCGCACCTGCTCCGGGCGGCGGGGACGCACGACAGGCATACGTTCCTGTGGCACAGCGGCCGGTCTCGTCACCTGGAGCAGGGCCCTGGTTCGGTGTCCTGGGACGGCGCTGCGCGGCTCGGCTCAGCGGCCGGCGAACCCGTCGAACTCGCCGTCCTTGGCCCCGGCCAGGAACGCGGCGATCTCGGCGCGCGTGTACACCAGCGCCGGGCCGTGCGGGTCACGGGAGTTGCGCAGCGCGACCGAGCCGTCGGCCAGCCGCGCCACCTCGACGCAGTTGCCGTTGTAGCCGCTGTGGCTGCTCTTGTGCCAGGCGGCGCCGACCAGCAGGTCGGCACTGACGCCGTTGGCGAACTCGCGGATCTCGTCGGTCATGTGACCCCTCACTCTCCTCGCCGGCTCTTGGCTCGACCGGTGCCGCCGTGGCGGCGCCGGCCCGAACGGCACTGTCGACCGACCTTGCACGGTCCGTCTGCATGCCTCACTTGCATGTGCAAGCGACTCATCACGCAACGTAGCACCGTGCAATCGGCTTGCATACGAAGATCCGAGAATCAGCCCCTTGCGAGTGAACGCCGAGCCGGGCCGGTCCGTACGCCGTAAAAGGATGATCGCTAAGCGTGCGCCGTCCGAATGTACGACGGCCGAAACGTCTGACGCCGCATGGTGATCCGTGCACAGAGCGCTGCCTTGTGCGCGACGGCACGTGCATGGTGCGACAGCGACGGTCCGCGAGGGCGAGGCGGCCGTGCTCGTGCATCCGCATCAGACACGTCCGCGCGGCACGCCCACCTGCGTGCCGCGCGGTACAGATACAGGGTGCTTACACTCGCCGTGTCAGGCCGTTCAGATGTCCTCGCGCGCCTTGAGCAGCATCTGGCGGCTGCGCACCGGCGTCTCCGCCTCGACCGCGAGCCGGTCCAGCGCGCGGCTGTAGATCTCGATCTCCTCGGGCTTCTCCAGATACAGCGCCCCGGCCAGGTGTTCGACGTACACGATGTCCGACAGTTCGCTCTCGCCGAACCGCAGCAGGGTGAACGGCCCCTCCGCGCCGTAGCCGCTGGTCTGGTACGGCACCACCTGCAGCGAGATGTTCGACATGTTCGTGATCTCCAGCAGGTGGTCGATCTGCTCGCGCAGCACCCGCGCGCCGCCGAGCCGGCGGTAGAGGACCGACTCGTCGATGACCACCCACAACTTCGGCGCGTTGCGGCCCATCAGGATCCTCTGGCGCTGCATGCGCAGATGCACCTTGCGCTCGGTGTCGCGGGTGGCGCTGTCCGGGCGGCCCCGGCTGGCGATCGCCAGCGCGTAGTCCTCGGTCTGCAGCAGGCCGGGCACGAACTGCAGCTCGTACGCCTTGATCTGCGAGGCCGACTCCTCGAGGCCGACGTAGTCCTCGAACCACTTGGGCATCAGGTCGCTGAATGCGTGCCACCAGCCCTGCACGTTCGACTGCGCGACCAGGTCGAGGATCTTGGCCCGCTCCTCCTCGTCGCGCACGCCGTACAGCGTGAGCAGGTCCTGCACGTCGCGTTCCTTGAAGCCGACCCGGCCGCTCTCCATCCGGCTCAGCTTCGACTCGGAGCCGCGGATGTTGTACGCCGCCGAGGCCCGGGTGATCTCGGCGCGCTCGCGCAGCCTGCGCAACTGCGTCCCCAGGATCAGCCGGCGCACTGTCGGGCCGGTCGTCGGCTCGTCCCGCGGCTCGTCGATCACGGTCATCAGTACCCTCCCACGCCCTCGGTCGAAATCTTTCGCGCGTTTACGATGGTATTACGTCTCCTTACGCTAAGTTAAGCGCCGTCAGCTTTCTGGTTGTGCAAACGATCCGGGAGGTCGCAATGACCGACAACATCACTATGCCGTCCGAGCGCCGGGTCCCGGTCGGCGTCGATCCCACGCGGGCAAGCATCGCGCGCGTGTACGACGCCTTCCTCAACGGCAAGGACAATTACGAGGTAGACCGCGACGTGCTGCGCGGCGTGCAGAAGGCCGCGCCGGAGGCGGTGGACCTCGCCGTCGAGAACCGGGGCTTCCTGATCCGGGCGTGTCGCTTCCTGGCGTCGCAGACCGGCATCGATCAGTTCCTGGACTGCGGGTCGGGCCTGCCGACCGCGGAGAACGTGCACCAGGTAGTGCAGCGGCTCAGTCCGGAGACCACGGTGGTCTACCTCGACAACGACCCGGTGGTCCTGGCGCACGGCCGGGCGCTGCTGGAGGAGAACGAGCACACGCACCTGGTGGCCGGGGACGTCTTCAATCCGCGCGAGGTGCTCGGCGACGAGACGGTCCGCACGCAGATCGACTTCACCCGCCCGCTGGTCTTCCTGCAGTTGGGCACGCTGCACCACTTCAACGGCCCGCGCGAGCGGCCCGCCGAGATCATGCGCGCGTACATCGACGCGCTGCCCTCCGGCTCGTACGTGGCGATCAGCCACTTCTTCGACCCGGAGAACGAGTTCAGCCCGGTGGCGCGCAAGATGGAGGACATGTTCCTGCACAGCATGATGGGCTCGGGCACCTTCCGCACCCGCGCCGAGCTGCTGGAGCTGTTCGACGGACTGGAGCTGGTCGAGCCGGGCCTGACCCTGTGCGCCGACTGGTGGCCGGACGGCCCGCGGCTCAAGCCGCTCAACCAGGTGCAGCAGTGCATCGCCGGAGCCGTCGGGCGCAAGAAGTGACCGTGCGCTGAGCACGGCGACGGTCGGGCGCTGATCGCGCCCGTGCGTCAGGGCCCGTCGTTCCCCGCCCACCGATCGGGGGGGGAACGACGGACCCTGACGCACGAGCGCGATCAGCGC
>JBOHCW010000036.1:0-5033 GCA_050725375.1 Actinocrinis sp.
GGGATGGCCTGCTACGTGATCACGGCGACCGGCGAGCTGGTCGCCGAACACGGCGACGGCTCGCTGACCGCGGCGGCGCACACGGCCCTGGCTAAGGAGGCGCTGCGCACGGCCGCGCAGCCGGAGCGGCTGGTCGAGTACCGCGGCGCGCCGTACTCGGTCTATACCGTGCACGGCCGGCCGGGCACGGCGATCACCGACTGGTACGCGGTCTTCGAGGGCGACTGGCGCGTCTGGTCGCGTCAGCGCCGCGAGGCGGCGCGCAGTGCGGCCCGCCTGGTCGGCGCGGAGCGCGCGCGGCTCGCGGACAGCGACAGTCCATTGCGACGGGTCGGGCGCGAGCTGGTGGCGCTGGCCGCCGAGGGCGGGCCGAGGGCGCAGATCGGCGCGCGGCTCTCGGTCATCGGGCTCGATCCGGCCCAGGGGCTGCGCGCGGTCGCGGTGGCGACGGCGGGCGAGGTGCGGGTCGGCCGGCTGGCGCGGGTGCTGATGGAAAGCGTCGCGGCGCACAACCCGCTGCCGATCGCGGTCTTCCCGCCGGAGAAGACGGTCTTCGACGTCAACGCGTTCGGCGAGGTCAACACGGCGGCCGACGCGGCCGGCGATCCGTGGCGCGAGGCCGCGTTCGCGGTGGCGCTCACGCCGGACCCGGCGGATCAGGAGTCTGCGAAGGAAGTCGCGCCCGTCGACTACGTACCGGCCGGCTCGGCTCCGGCCCACGACGACGACCCGCCGGTCGCAGCCGATGCGGCACGGCACCTGCGCTCCCGGCTCGCCGCGCTCGCGCCGGGTCTGGGCCGCGACCGGGTGGCGGTCGGCCTGAGCGACCGGTTCACCGGCGAGGCCGACCTGCACAGCGCGATCGAGGAGGCCCGGCTGGCGATGCGCCTGGCCATGCGGCGCCCGGGCCGGCTCGAACTGGCCGAGCACGACGAGCTCGCCTCGCACCTCGTACTGCTCGCGCACGTGCCCGACGAGCTGCGGCGCGCGTACCGCGAGCGGCTGCTCGGGCCGCTGCGCACATACGACGCGCGACACCATTCGCAGCTGGAGGAGACGCTCGACCGGTTCCTGTGCAGCTCGGTCTCGTGGAGCCGGTGCGCGCAGGAACTGCACATCCACGTCAACACACTGCGGTACCGGATCGACAAGATCAACCAGCTGACGGGCCGTGACCTGGCCCGCCTTGACCATCAGGTCGACTTCTACCTGGCGTTGCGCGCGCGATGACGCACGCCCCGACCTTCCTAGCGCACGCGGCCGCGGTGATCCTCGCGGCCGGAGCGGGCACGCGGATGGGCGGCCCGAAGGCGCTGCTGGAGTTCGAGGGCCGCACCCTCGTCGAGCGCGCGGTGGCCACGGCCGCGACGGGCGGCTGCGCGCAGACGGTGCTCGTGCTCGGCGCGGCCGCGGACGAGGTGCGCCGCCGAGCCGGATCAGGGCACGGGCACCCGCCCGCCTCCGGCGCCGCCGCCGACGGCCCCGCCGACGGCATCGACCTGGACGCCGCGCGGGTCGTCGTCAACGAGGGCTGGGCCGAGGGCCTGGGCTCCTCGCTGCGCGCCGGCCTCGAAGCCCTGGCCCCGATCGTCGAGGTCGACGCGGCGCTGATCCTGCTGGTCGACCAGCCGCTGATCGGCCGGCGCGCGGTCAACGCCGTGCTTCGCGCGTGGCGCGGCGGCGCGCGCATCGCCTGCGCGGGATACGGCGCGGGGCGCGGCCATCCGGTCCTGCTCGGCCGGGAACACTGGGCGGAGGCGGCGCGCTCGGCCGCCGGCGATCGCGGCGCGCGCGACTTCCTCGCGCGGCGCGCGGACGAGCTCGTCATCGTGCCCTGCGACGCTGTCGCCCTGCCGTACGATCTCGACGTGCCGGCGGATCTGGCGGCCGTGCCGGGCCGCCCGGGCGGGTGATCCGCACGGCAGCGGCCACACGCAGGGGTTACGTTCCGTTCCCGGGCCGACCGATCCTGTCAGGAGGCGCTACTGTCTCCCCGATGACCACGATCGCCTTGCTGCTCCTGGCCGACGGCCGCCTCCCGGACGGCGCCCAGGCGCACTCGGGCGGACTGGAGTCCGCGGTCGGAAAGGGCCGGGTGCGCGACGCCGACACGCTGCGTGCGTTCCTGCTCGGCCGGCTGGCCACCGTCGGCCTGACCACGGCCGCGTTCGCCGCCGCCACCGCGCTGGAACTGAGCGGCGGCGTGGTCGTCGGCGAGGGCGGCTTCCAGACTCAGGAGGCTGCGCAACTCGACGCGGAACTCGACGCGCGCATCCCCTCCCCGGCGCAGCGCGAGACCTCGCGCCAACTCGGCAGGGGCCTGATTCGCGCGGTGCGCGCCGGATGGCCGAGCGTGGTGCTCGACGCGGCCGACGCCCTGCACCCGGACGGCCCGCACCAGCCGATGGCGTTCGGCGCGGCGGCGGCCGTCGCGGGGCTCGATCCCGCGAGTACGGCCGCCGCGGCGGCACTGGCCGCGATCACCGGCCCGGCGCGGGTGGCGACCCGGCTGCTGCGGCTGGACGAGCACGCGGTCACGGCCGTGCTGTCCTCGCTCGCGGGTAACGTCGAACAGGTCGCGGTCGCGGCGGTGAAGGCCGCGCGCGGCCCGGTCGAGGACCTGCCCGCGCTCGGCGCGCCGCTGCTGGAGGTCTCGGCCGAACACCACCACGCCTGGGAGGTGCGTCTCTTTGCGTCCTGAACCACCAGCCCGCACCGCGCCCGCCGCTGCGGCGCGCCCGGACATACAGCGTCGCGGGGTCCGCCGCGCGGAAGCCGGGCGGCGGTGAGGGCGTCCTCCCGGATCGTGGCGCGCTGCCAGCCGGACGGCGCGACCCGGCTGACGACGCTGGCCGGCGAGGCGCCGATGCTGTTGCGGCGCGGCGCGGTCCGCAGGCCGACGGCCGCCGCCACAACCGTCGGCTCGGCCGGATCCGCGTCGTTCGCCACCTCTGACGCGCCGTTCGACACGGCGTATGTGGACCGCATCTGGCCGGCCGCGGACGGCCGCCCGGCCGCGCAGGTGCACATGGTCGGCGGCGCGGCCGGGCCGCTGGGCGGCGACGAACTTCGCTGCCTGGTCGATCTCGGGCCCGGCGCACGGCTCGACGTGCGCGGCACAGCGTCCTCGATCGCGCTTCCGGGACCGAACGGACGCGAGTCGACGCTGGAGATCCACGCGCGCGTGAGCGAAGGAGCCGCGCTGGCCTGGTCTCCGCCGCCGCTGATCGCGGCGCGCGGCGCGCGGCACCGTACGATCGCCCGCGTCGAGCTGGAGCCGGACTCGCGGCTGGTCTGGCGCGACGAACTGCTGCTCGGCCGCGAGGGCGAGGAGCCCGGCTCGGTGTCGACCCGGCTGCGGGTAACGCGCGCGGGGCGCGTGCTGCTCGACCGCGAGGTCGCGATGGGACCGCGGCACGCCGGTTCGCTCGGGCCGGCGGGCAGCGCCGGACACCGCGCGCTCGGGGCCGTGCTGATCGTCGAACCGGGCTGGGAGAAGGCCGCGCCGCCGGCCGCGGTCCGCCAGGGCGCCGCGCACCTCGTCCCGCAGGTCGCCACGCAGGACGACCCCGGCGTGTCCATCGCCGTGCTGCGGCTGTCCGGTCCCGCGGTGCTGATCACGGCCGCGGCCGCCGACGGGCACGCGCTCAGCCGCGTACTCGACGCCGCCCTGTCGGGCTGAGCTGCGCACCCGCCGCGCGGGGTCCGCCGTTTCGGCCCATTTCGCGCCCTTTAGGGCAGCGGGCCGGGGAATGCGCGGGCTGCTGGGTATGTTGGGCATCGCGAAGGCTTTAGCGAACAGGGAGAGAGCGATGGCGACGGTCGAACTGACCACCGAGAACTTCGAGCAGACCGTCACCGGCGACGGCATCACGCTGGTGGACTTCTGGGCGTCCTGGTGCGGTCCGTGCCGCATGTTCGGCCCGATCTACGACCGCTCGAGCGAGAAGCACGGCGACATCACCTTCGGCAAGGTGGACACCGAGGCGCAGCCCGCGCTGGCCGGCGCCTTCAACATCACCTCGATCCCGACGCTGATGATCGCCCGCGACGGCGTGGTCGTCTACTCCGAGGCCGGCGCGCTGCCGGAGGCGGCGCTGGAGGAGCTGATCGGCAAGGCCCGCGAGCTGGACATGGACGAGGTCAAGCGCCAGATCGCCGAGCAGCAGGGCGCCGAGGCCGCCGAGGCCAAATAAGACCGCTGAGGACCGTTCCCCAGTGTGCGAACGACGCGCGAAGCGCGCCCAGTGATCCGTCCGGGGCGCGCTTCGCGTATCTGGACCCTGCCGGTGCCGGGCAGGTGTCAGTGTCAGTGCATGTGCGGGTACGTGTAGTCGGTCGGCGGCGCGAAGGTCTCCTTGATCACCCGCGTGCTGGTCCACCGCAGCAGGTTCTGCGCCGAGCCGGCCTTGTCGTTGGTGCCCGAGGCCCGGCCGCCGCCGAAGGGCTGCTGGCCGACGACGGCGCCGGTCGGCTTGTCGTTGACGTAGAAGTTGCCCGCAGCGAAGCGCAGCCGCTCGGCCGCCGCCTCGACCGCGGCCCGGTCGGTGGCGAGGATCGAGCCGGTCAGCGCGTACGGCGAGGAGGCGTCGATCCGGTCCATCACCGTGGCGAAGTCCGGCTCGTCGTACACGAACACCGACAGGATGGGGCCGAAGTACTCGGTGGTGAAGATCTCGTCCGCCGGGTCGGTGCCCACGAGCACGGTCGGCTGCACGAAGTATCCGGTCGAGTCGTCGTAGCGGCCGCCGGCCAGCACCTCGACGCCCTCGGTGGCGTGCGCGCGGTCGATCGCGGCCTTGTGCTTGTCGAACGCGCGCCGGTCGATCACCGCGCCCATGAAGTTCGACAGGTCGGTGACCGGGCCCGTGGTCAGCGAGCCGACCTCGGCCAGGAAGTCGTCCTTGACCGCGTTCCACACCGCGCGCGGCAGGTACGCGCGCGAGGCGGCCGAGCACTTCTGGCCCTGGTACTCGAAGGCGCCGCGGGTCAGCGCGGTCTTGACCGCCGCCGGGTCGGCGGAGGCGTGGACG
>JBOHCW010000037.1:0-11734 GCA_050725375.1 Actinocrinis sp.
CCCGTCCGGCGGAAGCCGAAACGGGATGAAGCGCCCCCCGAAGGCTCCTGGTGGGGACTGACTTGATGCCAGCCCCACGCCAGGAGCCCTGGTGACGTCCGGATCAGTCAGTGTTGACGTCCGGATCGCTCAGCTGCTCCTCCGTTCCGGTTCACAGGGCCGGGAAGGACGGGAAGCTGCAACTGGGGACGCCGCCGCTGCCGCCGATGTTCGACACGGTGACACCGGTGCCGGACGCGGTGATGTTCGAGTTGTACAGACCGATGTTCGCGTACTGGGACGAGGTGCCGGTCTTGTCCAGCCTGACGTTCTCCAGCGTCAGGCCCAACCGGTGCGACCCGTCGTAGCCGTCGAGTATCGAGGTCGCGCCGGACGCGGAGCTGACCGAGACCACGCCGTTGAGCGTGATGCTCGCGAAGTTCGGGATCGCCGAACCGTTGCCGCTGGAGTAGTTCGGGTCGAAGATCAGCAGGTCCTTGACACCAGTCATGCAAATGTTCTGATACGTGACCTGGGAGACCGTGCCGCCGGCGCTCGAATCGCTCTTGACCCGGATGCCGTTGTTGCTGGAACTGGTGATCCCGCCGGTGTCCGTGCCGGCCAGCGTGTCGTTGCTGAACGTCACGTTGCTGACTCCGCCGGCCGTCTGGCTGCCGATCGACAGCCCGTGCGTGCCCCAGCAGTGCGTGTTCTCCACGGTGATGTGCGAGGTCACCGAGCCGGAGTCGGACTTGACCGCGACACAGTCGTCGCCGTCCTGGATGTACGAGTCGTTGAGCAGGAAGTTCGAGGTGTTCTCCGGGTCCACCCCGTCGGTGTTGCGCGAGTTCGCCGGGGTCTTGATCCGGATGCCCCAGACCGTGATCCCGCTGCCGCCCTTGAACAGGGCGTGGTACATCGGCGAATTGGTCAGGTCGATGTCGTAGAGCGCCAGGTTGCTCGCGCCGTTGCTGACGACCAGCTTCGGGTTGTTCTGCGAGCCGCCGCTCTTGGCCGCGGTCGCCAGCTGCCACCAGGTCTCGCTCGTGTTGAGCATCGCCTGCCCGCCGCGTCCGTCGACGACGCCCTGGCCGCCGGACGCGTTACGCGTGCCCATCAGGCCGCCGCCGGAACCGCTGAGCGAGATGAACGGGTTGCAGCCGTTGTCGCTGGACGCGATGGTGCCGCAGGTCTGCTTGCCGGAGATCTGGTAGTCGGCCGGGTTGCGCGAGGCGTACAGCGTGACGCCCGCGTCGACGAGCAGCACCTCGGTGGCGCCGATCTTCAGCGGGCCGCTGAGGAACGCCGTGTTGCCGCCGCCCGCCCGCAGTTCGACGGCCTTTCCGGTGCCCGCGCAGCTGTTCAGCGCGGACTGGATGCGCGAGGTGTCCGGCGGCGCGGCCTCGGCGCTGGACGAGAACAGCTCGTTGCTCGTGGACAGCTGCGCGGACAGCGCGGTGCACGTGGCGGGCACGCTCGGCTGGCCCGGCGGGGGAGTGCCGCCGGACGAGGACGGGCTCGGCGACGCGCTGGCCGACTGGGTCGGCGAGGCGGACGGAGACGCGGAGTGCGTCGGGGTGGGACTCGCGCTGGTTGGTGGCACAGTCGTCGGGGGCGGTGTGGGCGTGCCGCCGTTACAGGCCGCGCCGTTGAGCGTGAACGCGGCCGGGTCGGTGTTCGTGCCCGAATACGAGCCGGTGAAGCCGATGGACACCGCGGCGCCGGTGGCCAGCGCGCCGTTCCAGCTCTCGCTGGCGACTGTCACGTTCTGGCCGCTCTGCGTCCAGGTGCCGCTCCAGCCGCTGCCGACCAGCTGGTCACCGGGGAAGGCGAAGCCGAGCGTCCACGAGCTGATCGCGGCGCTCTCGTTGGTGATGGTGACGCCGGCCTGGAACCCGCCGGGCCAGCTGTTGGTGACCGAGTACGCGACCTGACACGTCGCGGACGCGGCGGTCGCGCTGCTCTCGGCGACCGTGGCCAGCCCCGCGCCGACCAGCGACGCGACGCCGACCACGGCGGCCAGACTGCGGGAGCGGTTCGTGTTCGTGCTCTTACGCGTGCTCTTGCTCGTGCGGTGGGAACGTGAGGGTGTGTTGGTCGTCGGGTTGCTCGCCTTGTGACTGTGTTGCTGATCTTGAGGGTGTGGGTGTGCGGGATCTGAGAACGGTGATCGCATGGTGTTCCTTCACGGCCGAAACGGTGGTCCGGGTGGGTGGCCGCCACCCTCGGAACGGCCGTGCGCCGAGCTCCCGGCGGCGCGATGCGCAATGTAGGTCGGGCCGCGAACGGGGCGCAACACTTCGAGCGCGCAACGTCACGCGCGGCGGCCGGGCGCCGTTGATCGCCGCCCCGTCGAACGGCGTCGAAAGCTGTGGCAGACGCGCCGCCGGCCCGGATCGCCTTGCCTGTCCAGGGAATTCGAAACTTTCAACCCTTGACCGGTATACCGGCGCGGCGTAGCTTCATCCGCGTCGTATATGAGATATCCGATGCGAGATCTCGATGCCCCGGTCCGGCATCCGGCCGCGCGTGGCCCGCGCCCCGAATGGAGTCAGATGACTGATACAGCGCCCGTCGTGCCCGCGGTCTCGGTGACCTCGCGCACCGAAGCGGTGCTGGACGCGCTCAAGCACGCGATCCTCACCGGCGCGCTGCCGCCCGGCCGCGCCCTGGTGGAGAACGAACTGGCCACCCAGCTCGGCGTGTCCAAGACGCCGGTGCGCGAAGCGCTCAAGACGCTGGCCGGCGCCGGACTGGTGATGATGAGCCCTTACAAGGGCGCCACCGTCCGCACCGTGGACGACGCGCTGGCCCACTCCGTCTACGACATCAGGCTGCTGCTGGAGCCGGAGGCGCTGCGCCGGGCCGTCGGGCGCGCGCCGTCCGGGGCCGGGGACGACGCGCACTCGCGCTGGGCCGCCGCCGCCGAAGCGCTCGACCGGGCCGCCGCCTGTGCCGACCGCGCCGACCGGTCGCTGGCCAACCGGGAGTTCCACCGCACGCTCTACCTCGGCTGCGGCAACGACCTGATGATCGGCGTGCTCGACGGGCTGCGCGACCAGACCGCGCTGGTCTCCGCCGTGGTCTGGGACCGCAGTCCGAGCTGGGAGCAGGAAGCCGCCGAACACCGCGCGATCCTCGACGCGGCCCTCGGCGGGAAGGCGCGGCGTGCGGCCGACCTGCTGCGCGCGCACATCGCGGCGTTCGTCGAGCGCAATTTCGACGCGCCGGGTGATCGCCGCGACGACGGCCACGACGACCGGGAAACGACTGACTAAGCACACGAACGCGCACGAGTGAGGCGGCCCGATCCGCGGCAACGGGCCGGGCCGCCCCTGTACCCACACGCTGCACATCGCACTGTTGACGAGACGAGCTTGGAGCAGCATGCACCTCGATGATGGCAGAGCCGCGTCCCCGCCGGGGCCCGACCCCCTCGATCGCGCGCGCGCCGGATTGGCCGGGGTGGTCGCCATCCCGGTCACCCCGTTCACCGCGTCCGGCGCGGTGGACTGGGACCGGCACGGCGCGCTGCTGCACCGGCTGGTCGACGGCGGCGTCGGCGCGGTGACGCCCAACGGCAACACCGGCGAGTTCTACACGCTCGAACCGGCCGAGACCCGGCGCGCCACCGAGAACACGGTCAAGGAGGTCGGCGACCGGGCGGTCGTCATCGTCGGCGTCGGACTGGACACGGCGAGCGCGGTCGGCGCGGCCGTGCACGCGCGCGACTGCGGCGCGCACATGGTGATGGTCCACCAGCCGGCGCACCCGTACATCTCCGGCGAGGGCTGGATCGAGTACCACCGAACGATCGCCGACGCGGTCCCCGAACTCGGCATCGTGCTGTACGTTCGCGACTCGCGCATCGACGGCGAGCAGATCGCCCGGCTCGGCGAGCTGTGCCCGAACGTGGTCGGGGTCAAGTACGCGGTGGCCGACCCGGTCCGGTTCGCCTCGGTGGCGCACGACGCGGGCCGCGAGCGGTTCGTCTGGCTGGCCGGGCTCGCCGAACTGTCCGCCCCCGGATACTTCGCGCTCGGCGCGAGCGGCTTCACCTCGGGACTGGCCAACGTCGTGCCGGCCGCATCGCTGGAGCTGTACCGCCTGCTCACCGCCGGGGACCGGCGCGCGACACTGGAAGTCTGGGACCTGATCCGCCCCTTCGAACGGCTGCGCGCGGCCGACAGCGCGGCCGACAACGTCAGCGTGGTCAAGGAGGCGCTGGCGCAGCTGGGGGTCTCGCCCCGGGACGTGCGCCCGCCCTCCCGGGTGCTGCCGGAGCCGGTGCGCGAACAGATCGCGGCGATCCTCGCCTCGTGGAGCGCGCGATGGCCGATGTGAGCGGACAGCCGGTCGCGCTGCGCAGCGCGGCCTGGTTCGGCGAGGGCGAGACCGGCGGCCACCTGCGCGCGTTCAGCCACCGCTCCCGGATGAGCCAGCTGGGCTACCTGCCCGAGGAGCACCTCGGCAAGCCGGTCATCGCCATTCTGAATACGTGGTCTGATATCAATCCCTGTCACATGCACTTGCGCGAGCGGGCCGAGCAGGTCAAGCGCGGGGTCTGGCAGGCCGGCGGATTCCCGCTGGAGTTCCCGGTCTCCACCCTGTCCGAGACCTTCCAGAAGCCGACCCCGATGCTCTATCGCAACCTGTTGGCGATGGAGGCCGAGGAGCTGCTGCGCTCGTACCCGGTGGACGGCGCGGTGCTGATGGGCGGCTGCGACAAGACCACCCCGGCGCTGCTGATGGGCGCCACGAGCGCCGACCTGCCGGCCGTGTTCGTGCCGGCCGGGCCGATGCTGCGCGGCACCTACCGCGGCGCCGTGCTGGGCAGCGGAACCGACCTGTTCGGGTACTGGGACGAGCACCGGGCCGGACGCATCACCGACTGCGAACTGGCCGAGGTCGGCCGCGGCCTGGCCCGCTCGCCCGGCCACTGCATGACGATGGGCACCGCCTCGACGATGACCTCGGTCGCGGAGGTGCTCGGCGTCGCGCTGCCCGGCTCGGCCTCGATCCCCGCCGTCGACTCCGCGCACCACCGGATGGCCGCGGCCGCCGGGATGCGCGCGGTCGCGCTGGTGCGCGAGGGCCGCACGATCCGCGACTACCTGACCCGCGAGGCGTTCGAGGACGCGGCGGCCACCGTCTTCGCGCTCGGCGGCTCGACCAATGCCCTGATCCACCTGATCGCCATGGCCGGCCGCGCCGGCGTTTCACTGAGCCTGGACGACTTCGACGCGGTCTCCCGCCGCGTCCCGGTGCTGGCGAACGTGCGGCCGTCCGGCGAGTACCTGATGGAGGACTTCTACTACGCCGGCGGGCTGCAAGCCCTGCTCGCCGAACTGTCCGCCGTGCCCGGCGCCCTGCACCCGGACCGTCCGACGGTCGGCGGCGGCACGCTCGGCGAACACCTGGCCGACGCGCGGGTGCACGACCACAAGGTGATCCGTTCGGTCGACGAGCCCTGCGACGCCGAGGGCGGACTGGCCGTGCTGCGCGGGAATCTCGCCCCCGACGGCGCGGTCATCAAGTACCTGGCCTCGCGCAAGCCGAGCCTGCTCAAGCACACCGGGCCGGCCCTCGTGTTCGACTCGTACCCGGAGCTGCGCGAGAACATCGACGACCCGGCGTTCGGCGTGACGCCCGACACCGTGCTGGTGCTGCGCGGCGCCGGACCGGTCGGCGGTCCGGGCATGCCCGAGTACGGCATGCTGCCGATCCCGAAGTACCTGCTGGAGGCGGGAGTCGACGACCTGGTCCGGATCTCCGACGCGCGGATGAGCGGCACCAGCTACGGCACCTGCGTGCTGCACGTCGCGCCGGAGTCCTGGGTCGGCGGACCGCTCGCGCTGGTACGCACCGGCGACCCGATCACGCTCGACGTCGAGGCCAGGACCCTGACACTCGACGTCGCAGAGGACGAACTGGACCGGCGCCGGGCCGCCTGGCGGCGCCCCGAACCCCGGTTCGAGCGCGGCTACGGCTCGCTCTACCAGGAGCACGTCGGCCAGGCGAACCAGGGCTGCGACTTCGACTTCCTGGCCCGGCCCGGCGAGAACCCGCAGCCGGACCCGCACTAGCGCCGCTCGCGCGCACCCGACCGCACCAGTCGGCGCACCGGTAGTCCTTCCCGGCGCGCCACCGCACATCAGATCCCTTGAAAACCTGCCCGATGCCCTTGTACGACGACGTAGAAGGTGTGGAAACCATGTCCGCTTCGCCCTTCCGGCTCCCCGAGATCAGCCGCCGCACGATGCTCGGCACGCTCGCGGCCGGCGCCTCCGTCCCCGTCCTGGCCGCCTGCGGCGCGCCCAGCAGCGGCACCTCCGCCGCCGCGAGCAGCGCGCCGAGCCTGGCCGCGACGCCGAGCAAGCCGGTGACGCTCAACATCCTCGACGTGGCCGGAAACCTGGCCCTGACCAAGCCCGCGATCGAGGCGTTCAAGAGCCAGAACCCGCAGATCGTCTCCGGGGTCACCTACTCCACCGGCACCGCCCCGCAGCTGTCCTCGAAGATCCAGGCGCAGCAGCAGGGCGGCAACCTGCAGACCCACCTGGTGCTCACCGGCACCGACGGGCTGGCCGCCGGGATCAAGCTGGCCCTGTGGCAGAACCTCAAGACCTACTACGACTCCTTCTTCCCCGGCCTGATGTCCAACTACCAGAGCGCTGCGGCCTCGATGGCGACCCTCGCGCAGGACCAGGGCATCGAACTGGTCTGGTACCCCTCCGGCCCGCTGCTCGAGTACAACCCGGCGAAGGTCGCCACCGTGCCGGACAGCACCGACGCGCTGCTGGACTGGGCCAAGGCCAACCCCGGCAAGTTCCAGTACGCCCAGCCGCGCAACTCAGGACCCGGACGCACCTGGCTGATGGGCCTGCCCTACCTGCTCGGCGACAGCGACCCGTCCGACCCGACCAACGGCTGGGCGAAGACCTGGGCGTACCTGACCGAGCTGAACAAGTACGTGTCGCAGTACCCGACCGGAACCAGCGCGACCATGAAGAACATCGCGGCCGGCACCGTCGACATCATCGCCTCGACCACCGGCTGGTACATCAACGGCCGCGCGATCGGCACCGTCCCGGCCGCCGTCAAGGTCGCCAAGTTCAAGACCTTCACCTGGGTCACCGACGCGCAGTACGGCGTGATCCCGCGCGGGGTGTCCAACGACGAGCTGATCGCCTGCCTGCGGCTGCTGGCCTGGATCCTGACCCCGGCGCAGCAGGCGGTCACCTACGACAAGGGCTACTTCTACCCGGGACCGGCGGTCAAGAACGTGCCGCTGTCGACGGCGCCGGCCGCCTCGCAGGCCACCATCGCGCAGTACGGCGTGCCGGACTTCGACTCCTGGATGACGCAGTACCCGATGAAGAACTCGCTGCCGGCCGACGCGCAGGTCACCGCGTTCGACCTGTGGGACAAGAACATCGGGTCGACCAAGTGAGCGACCTGGGACGCTTCGGCGAGCTGCGGCTGAACGGCATCAGCCGCGCGTACGGCGCGCACGTTGCGCTGCATCCGTTCGACCTGACGGTCACCGCCGGCGAGTTCATCGCGCTGC
Source organism: Actinocrinis sp. (assembly GCA_050725375.1). Classification (GTDB taxonomy): domain Bacteria; phylum Actinomycetota; class Actinomycetes; order Streptomycetales; family Catenulisporaceae; genus Actinocrinis. The sequence goes on from JBOHCW010000037.1 coordinate 7,550, forward strand.
TCGGCCCGTCCGGCTGCGGCAAGACCACCGCGCTGAACAGCATCGCGGGCCTGCTGCCGCTGACCGCCGGGTCGATCGAGCTGGACGGCGCGCGCATCGACACCCTGCCGCCGGAGAAGCGCGGCTTCGGCATGGTGTTCCAGAACTACGCGCTGTTCCCGCACCTGACCGTGCGCGCGAACGTCGCGTTCGGACTGAAGATGCGCAAGCTGCCCAAAGCCGAGATCCGGCGCCGGGTCGAGGAGGTGCTGCGGCTGGTGCGGCTGACCGACCACGCGCACAAGCACCCGGCGCAGCTGTCCGGCGGCCAGCAGCAGCGCGTCGCGATCGCCCGCGCGATCGTGCTGGAACCGCCGCTGGTGCTGATGGACGAGCCGCTGTCGAACCTGGACGCGGCGCTGCGCCTGGACATGCGCGCGGAGATCCGGCGCATCCACCAGGAGTTCGGCCTGACCACGCTCTACGTCACGCACGACCAGGAGGAGGCGCTGTCGCTGGCCGACCGCCTGGTCGTGCTGGACAACGGGCACGTCGCGCAGATCGGCACCCCGGCGCAACTGTACGAGGCGCCGGCCAGCGCGTACGTCGCCGCGTTCATGGGATATCGCAATATCCTGAGCATGACCGTGACGGCGGCGGGCGCGGTGCCGGACGGTGCGGGTGCCGGGGACGCCGCAGACGCCGCCGCGGCGGCCCTGGCGGAGGTCGGCGCGCGCGGGATCACCTTGCACGGCAAGGCCGTCGGCGAACCGCTAGCGGCCGGCGCCTCCGTACAGGTGGCCATCCGGCCGGAGGACCTGCGCATCGCGGCGGACGGCGAGACGTCAGGGGTCTTCGAAGCGACCGCCGAGATCGTCGAGTACCACGGCCGCGGCTTCCACGTGGACGCCGTGACCGCCGCCGGCGACCGGGTCCACCTGCGCACGGACGAGCGCGTCGCGCCCGGCGACCCGCTGCGGCTGACGGCGTCGTCCGACAGGGTACTGATCTTCCCGGCGGAGCCCGGCGCGTCCGAGGGCGCCGGCGCCGCGCCCGGCGAGAGCGGGTCCGAGGCCCCGTCCGGGCCGGCCGAGTCCCCGGCGAACGGGCTCACGTCCGGAGCCGTGCTGTGAACACCATGAACACGGCGAGTGCCCTGACACAGGCGCCGACACCGACCCGGCCCCCGGCGCCGCAGCCGCGTCCCGCGCTGCGGCACCGGCTGGCCGAACGCGGCGTCGACCGTACGCTGTTCCTGTTGCTGCCGGGCGTGATCGCGGTCATCGCGCTGTTCCTCTACCCGTTCATCTACGGGCTCGGACTGTCCTTCCAGCCCAAGTCCGGCGGCGCGCTCGGCTCGTACCGCGCGTTCTTCAGCGACCGGTTCGCCCGCGGCTCGATCGGCACCACCTTCGGTCTCGCGCTGCCCGCGTCGCTGATCAACGTCGGGCTCGCGGTGCCGGTCTCGTACCGCATCCGCGGCGGCTTCCGCGGCAAGCGGCTGCTGCTGACGCTGCTGGTCGTGCCGATCACGCTCGGCACGGTGCTGACCGCCGAGGGCATCCTGGAGTACTTCGGCCCGGTCGGCTGGTTCAACTCCACGCTCAAGCTGCTGCACCTGACCAGCAACCCGGTCACCCTGATCAACGACTACTGGGGCGTGCTGTTCTCGCTGATCATCAGCGGGTTCCCGTTCGCGTTCCTGCTGACGCACTCGTACCTGTCCGGCATCCACCCCTCGCTGGAGAAGGCGGCCGCGACGCTCGGCGCCGGCTGGTGGCAGCGGTTCCGGCACGTCACCTTCCCGCTGCTGCTGCCCGGCCTGATGACCACGTTCTGCCTCACGTTCGTGCTCGCGTTCGCGGTCTTCCCCTCGGCGATGATGGTCGGCGACCCGGACGGCAAGACCCACGTGATCTCGATCGAGGCGTACGAACAGGCCCTGCAGAAGTTCGACTACTCGCAGGGCTGTGCGATCGCGATGGTCATGACGGCCCTGATGCTCGCGGTGATCGGCCTGGTCATGGCGCTGCGTTCGCGGCTGTACACCGGATCGACCGGAGGCAAGGGATGAGCGCAGCAACGTCTACCGCGCGGCCGACCGCCCCGGCGCCCGCCGCGCGCCGTACCCGCACCCGTTCGATCACCGCGCGCCCCGGCGTCTGGCTGGTCTGGGCCGTGGTGATCTTCTTCCTGGTCAACCTGTTCGGCGTGGTCGGCACGGTGCTGCTCGACTCGTTCGGCCGCACCTGGTTCAACGGCTGGCTGCCGCGCGGCTACACCGGCTCGAACTACTCGGCCGCCTGGAACGAGTTCGACCTCGGACAGGTCATGCAGGTCACCTTCGAGGTCTCCTTCCTGGTGGTCGGCATCTCGCTGCTGCTCGGCGTGCCGGCCGCGTACGCGCTGGCCCGGCGCTCGTTCCCCGGCCGGCGGCTGGTGATGCTGCTGTTCGTGCTGCCGATCCTGGTGCCGCCGATCGCGTACGGCATCCCGCTGGCGACCGTGCTGTACAAGTTCCACCTGGCCGGATCGCTGACCGGCGTGGTGCTGGCCAACCTGGTGCCCTCGGTGCCGTTCGTCGTCTACACGATGACGCCGTTCATCGAGCAGCTCGACCCGCGCCTTGAGGCCGCGGCGCGGATGTGCGGCGCGCCGACCCGCTCCGTGCTCGGCCGGATCATCGCGCCGCTGCTGCTGCCGGGCATGCTCGCGGCGGGCATCCTGGTGCTGGTGCGCACCTTCGGCATGTTCGAGCTGACCTTCCTGACCGCCGGGCCGACCAGCCAGACGCTCGTGGTCAGCCTGTTCTCGGCGGTGTTCTCGGCCGGCATCCGCAGCGCGCAGTCCATCGACGCGATGGCCGTGGTGTACACGGGCTCGATGCTGGTGCTGCTGGTCATCGCGCTACGCTTCGTCAACCCGACCCAGTTGGTCGCGCGCGCCCGCGAGTGACGGCGGCCGAACCGCATTTCCGAATACCCGTTGAACGGCCGCTGAACAGCACGGATGAACGGCACGCGACCAATCCGTTAACGGTCCCCGGAACGGCTATTTAGATCTACAAACGTGTAGTAGCTTCACGGAGCCGTCTCGTCCCCACGACCGTGAACCGGGTTGATCGCGTGACCGACATTTCGTACCTGCAAGCGGGCGTCATCGGGCTGCTGCAAGGGGTGACCGAGCTGTTCCCGATCTCCAGCCTCGGGCACTCGGTGCTGGTGCCCGCCTGGATCGGCGGCTCCTGGAGCCACCTGGTCACCGAGAGCTCGTCGACCACCTCCGAGGAGTCGCCGTATCTGGCGTTCATCGTGGCGCTGCACGTGGCCACCGCCCTCGCGCTGGTCGGCTTCTTCCGGCGGGACTGGGTGCGCATCATCACGGCCCTGATCCGCACGCTGCGCACCCGGCGGATCGAGGACTCCACCGAACGGCTGGCCTGGCTGCTGGTGGTGGCCACGATCCCGGTCGGCGTCACCGGCCTGCTGCTGGAACACGCCTTCCGCACCATCTTCGCCAAGCCGCTGGCCGCCTCGATCTTCCTGACGGTCAACGGCCTGATCCTGCTCGGCGCCGAGCAGCTGCGCCGCCGCGCCGAACTCGCGCCGCAGACGGCGAACGCGCTGGTCCGCGTCGGAGCGGGCGGCGACGAGTCGTCGGCGTACGCGATGGAGGGCGACTCCGCGCTGTACGCCGACGCAGGACGCGCCGGCACCGCACACGCGGGCGGCGGGGCGATCGCGCAGGCGAACAGCCGCAAGCTGGAAACCTTCGGCTTCAAGGAAGCCGGCATCATCGGCGTGTTCCAGACCCTCGCGCTGCTGGCCGGCATCAGCCGCTCCGGCGTGACGATGGCGGGCGGCCTGCTGCGCGGCCTGAACCACGAGGACGCCGCGAAGTTCTCGTTCCTGCTGGCCACACCGGTGATCCTCGCGGCCGGCGTGCTCAAGGCGCCGACCCTGGCCGGCTCCGCGGGCTCGCACATCCACGGCCAGATCGTGGTCGGCTTCCTCACCGCCGGGATCGCCGCGTGGTTCGCGGTCAGGTTCCTGACCCGCTACTTCACCACCCGCACGCTGACCCCGTTCGCGCTGTACTGCCTGATCGGCGGCGTGGTCAGCATCGCCTGGTTCGCAAACCACTGAGCCACCCCCGGCGGTTCGGTTCCTTCTTCAGCCGCGCGGCGGCGGATCGTCCCCATCGATC
>JBOHCW010000038.1:0-15237 GCA_050725375.1 Actinocrinis sp.
CCTCGGCGGGGAAGAGCGTTATGACCTGGGGCCCGTCCCCGGTGACCACGATCTCCTCCTCTATCCTGGCCGCCGAGTGGCCGTCGGTGGCCGGGCAGTAGGTCTCGAGGGCGAAGACCATCCCCTCCTGCAGCTCGACCGGGTGCTCCAGCGAGTTGAGCCGGCTGATGATGGGGCGCTCGTGGAGGGCCAGGCCGAGGCCGTGCCCGAACTGCAGCCCGAAGGCCTCCATCTCGTCGGCGAACCCGAACTCGGGAGCCGACGGCCACACCCGCGCCAGGACGTCCGTGGTGACCCCAGGCTTGACCAGGTCTATGGCGGCGTCGATCCACTCCCTGGCCCGCTTGTAGGCGTCCCGCTGGCTCTCGGTGGCCCGGCCCACGTTGAAGGTCCGGTAGTAGCAGGTCCGGTAGCCGTTGAAGGACTGGATGATGTCGAAGAAGACCTGGTCGCCCGGCCGGATCAGCCGGTCGGAGAAGTTGTGCGGGTGCGGGCTGCACCGCTCTCCGGACACGGCGTTGATCGCCTCGACGTCGTCCGAGCCCATCTCGTACAGCCGCTTGTTCGCCAGCGCGACCACCTCGTTCTCGCGGATGCCCGGCTTGAGCGCGTCCACGATCGTCTGGTAGACCCCGTCCACCATCGCGGCGGCCTGGGTCAGCAGCATGATCTCGTCCGCCGACTTGAGCTCCCGGGCGTCCAGCATCACCTGCTGCGCGTCGCGAACGTCCAGACCGACCCGCTGTAGTTCCAGCACCATCGGCAGTTCCGCGATGTCCACGCCCAGCGGCAGCTGCGCGACCCCCTGCTCGACCAGCATGCTGTGCACCTCGGCCACGGCGCGCGCGCTCAGGCCCGCGTCCGGGGCCACCGAGCCGCGCAGGCCGAGCATCCCGGCCCGGCTGTTGGCCGGGTCGAGCCAGGGCGCGTAGAGCTGGTGGTGCCGCGCCGCCGAGCCGAAGTCCCAGACCACCGGCTCGCCGGTGCGGGTGAGCAGCGCGTAGCGGGCCACCTTGTCCCGGGCCCACTCGCCGATCATCGTGCTCGTCAGGTACCTGATGTTGTTCACGTCGAAGACCAGCACCGCGCCGAGTTCCGAGGCGTCCAGCGCCGCCCTGGCCCGGGCCAGCCGGTAGGCGCGCAGCCGGTCGAAGTCCACCCGGGTCTCGAAGTCCACGGCCATCCGGCCGGGTGCGGGAAGCAGTTCGGGGGCGCTCATCGCGACTCCCGCGCGGTCGGGCCGCCCAGCCCGTCGTCCACGGGGGTGTCCTCGGGCAGCAGGGTCAGGCCGGCGGCGGCGGCCTGCTCGGGCAGCAGCGCCGCGAAGTCCTCGTCGACGTGGCCGCGGCCGATGGCGGCCTGCACGAGCTGGTGGGTCAGCGCGGCCACCGGCATCGGCACCTCCAGGCGGCGGGCCGCCTCGAGTCCGAGGTCGAAGTCCTTGCGCAGCAGCACCGGCGTGAACGTGGGCGCCAGGTCCAGATGCACGAACGCAGGGGTCTTATACCTGGTGAAGACCGAGCCGAGCACGCTGTGGTTGAGGAAGTCCAGGAACGCGGCCCGCGGCACCCCGCCCTTCTCGGCCAGCACGGTGACCTCCGCCAGGGACTGGGTGACCACCCCGAGGAAGATGTTGTGCGCCAGCTTCACCAGGCGCGCCACGTCGTCCTCGCCCGCGTAGGTCACCGACTGGCCGAACAGCTCCAGGTACGGGCGCGCCCGCTCGAAGGCGTCCGGCGGCCCGGAGGCCACCACCGAGAGCCGGCCGGCCGCGGCCACCTTCCCGTTGCCGCTCACCGGAGCCGCCAGCAGCGCGGTTCCCCGCTTGGCTGCCGCGGCGCGCACCTGTGCGGACACCTCGGCGGAGACGGTGGAGGAGTCCACGATGACGCCGGGGGCCGCGTCGGCGCGGCTGAGCAGGCCGCCGTCGCCCAGCACCACCTCGGCCAGGTCCGCGGAGGCCGAGACCATGGTGAAGACCACGTCCCGGTCGGCCAACTGCGCGATCGAGTCGACGATCGTCGCGCCGCGCTCCGCCAGCGGCTCGGCCTTGGCGCGGGTGCGGTTGTAGACGGCGACCTCGTGGCCCGCGTCGAGCAGCCGGCCGGCCAGCGCGTAGCCCATCCGGCCGGTTCCGATCCAGCCCAGTCGCGGTCCAGGGACGGCAGTGGTCACCGTGATACCTCCGTGGTCGTCGCGGGAGTCGGGGACAGCGGCGGCTGCGCGGCGCCGCCGAGGTAGAGGCGGGCGACCTCGGGATCGGTCAGCAGGCCGGCGCCGGTGCCGGTCAGCCGCACCACGCCGGATTCCAGGACCGCGCCGCGGTCGGCCACCGCCAGGCCGCTGCGCGCGTTCTGCTCGACCAGCAGGACCGTGCGACCGTCCGCGGCGAGCGCGCCGATGGACTCGAAGACGGTGCGCCGCGCCCGCGGTTCCAGGCCGATCGAGGGCTCGTCGAGCAGGATCAGCCGCGGGTCGAGCATCAGCGAACGGGCCAGCTCGACCTGTTTCTGCTCGCCGCCGGACAGCGATCCGGCGGCGTCGTGCCGACGCCGCGCCACGACGGGGAACAGCTCGGCGTTGCGGTCCGCCCGGCGGCGCACCTCGGCGCGGTCGCGCAGGATGTACGCGCCCATCAGCAGGTTCTCCCAGACCGTCATCGCCGGAAAGAGGCTGCGGTCCTGCGGCACGTGCACCACGGCGCGGCCGAGCCGCTCGCGGGGCGAGAGCCGGGTGATCGGCTCGCCGTCCAGCAGCACCCGGCCCAGGCGCGCCCGCAGCAGTCCGCTGACGGTCTTGAGCACGGTGGACTTCCCGGCCCCGTTCGGTCCGATCAGGCAGACGACCTCGCCCGCCTCGACCGTCAGATCCACCCCGCGCAGGATGTCGCCCGCGCCGTACCCGGCGACGACTCCCTCAAGGGCGAGCAGTGGCGGCATGGCTAGTCTCCCAGGTAGGCGTCGAGGACGGCGGGGTCGGCGCGCACGGCGTCCGGCGGTCCCGCGGCGATCCGGCTGCCCCGGTCCAGCACGATCACCGGGTCGCACAGCCGCATCACCAGGTTCATGTCGTGCTCGACGATCAGGAACGTGATGCCCGCGGCGTGCCGCGCCCTGATGTGCAGTTCCATCGCGCCGATCAGCACCGGGTTGACCCCGGCGGTCGGCTCGTCCAGCAGGATCAGCTTCGGCTCGCTCATCAGCACCGAGGCGAACTCCAGCAGCTTGCGCTGGCCGTAGGACAGCTCCCCGGCGAGCTTCGCGGCGTGGGCGGCGAGGTTGAACTCCTCCAGCAGCGCGAGGGCGCGGGACTGGTCGGCCCGGCCGCGGCGCGGCCCGAACAGGGCGCGCCACCGGTGCCCGGCCGCCACGATCAGGTTGTCCAGCACGCTGAGCTCGGGGAAGACCCGGGCCTGCTGGAAGGTGCGTGAAAGGCCCCTGCGATAGAGCGCGCCGGGATCGGGCCGGCGCACCCCCCGGCCGTCGAAGGCGATCCGGCCGGAATCAGCGGCCAGATATCCGGTCACCAGGTTGAACACCGTGGTCTTGCCCGAGCCGTTCGGCCCGATCAGACCGGTGATCGTGCCGTCCCGCACCGTCAGCGAGCAGTCGTCCACGGCGGTGACGCCGCCGAAGCGCTTGGTGAGGTGCTCGACCTCCAGCAGCGCGCTCACGCGGCCACCTCCTTCGTCGCGGGCGCGGTCGCGGCCGGCTCCTGCGGGCGGTGGCGGGTGGCCTCGCGGCGGCGCAGCCGGTCGCCGATCGAGGGCAGGATCCCGCGCGGCAGCAGCAGCATGGTCAGCAGGAAGACCGCGGCGTAGGCGATCAGGTACAGCTGGGTGGCGCCGTACTGGTACGCCAGGTACTGCTGCGCCGGGACGATGATGAAGGCCCCGAGCACCGGGCCCCACAGCGTGCCGCGGCCGCCGAGATACGCCATCAGGACCATGCCGATGGTGATCAGCGGGTCCACCGCGAACTGCGGGTAGACGAAGGACACGTAGTAGGCCCAGACCCCGCCGATCATCCCGGCGATCCCCACCGAGACCGCGAAGGCGAGCAGCTTGACCCCGTTGACGTGCACCCCGATGCCGCGCGCCCGCTCCTCGTCGGCCGCCACGGCCTGCAGCGAGAGTCCGACCCCGCTGCGCGTCGCGGCCCAGGTGAGCCCCATCGAGACGGCGAGTATCAGGACCAGGACGAGGTAGAAGGGCCGTTCGTAGCTGTCTACGTCGAACGGCGCGCTCGGCATGCCGATGCCCTGCGAGCCGCCGGTCAGCGAGGTGAGGTTGAACGCGAGGGTCTGCGCGACGAACAGCAGCGTGATGGTGACGATGGCGAACACGTCGCTGCGGGTGCGCATCGCGATCCAGCCCACCGCGAGTCCGAGCACCGCGACGGCGGCGCCGACCACGGGCAGCACCAGGAACGGGGTCAGCCCGCCCGCGCCGACGCCGCGGTGCTGGAAGTAGACCGCCTCCGCGTAGGCGCCGACGCCGAAGAACGCGGCGTGGCCCAGCGAGGGGTAGCCGGCCAGCCCGCCGACCAGGTTCCAGGCGCTGGCCAGCCCCGCGTAGATCAGGGTGAAGACGCCGAGGTTGACGATCCAGTGCGCGGTCACCCCGAAGGGCAGCGCCGTGAGGGCCGCGAAGAACACGGCGGCGCGCAGCAGCCCCGCGCGGCTCGCCCTGTTCACAGGGCACCTCGCAGGCTCGCGCCGAACAGCCCGCGCGGCCGGATCAGCAGCACGGCGAGCAGTACCGCGAAGAAGCTGAAGTCCGACCAGACCGGCGGGCCGAGCGCGGCGACCAGCGAGGCGACCACGCCCATCACCATCGCGCCGACGATCGAGCCGCCGATGCTGCCGAGCCCGCCGAGGATGACGATCGAGAGCAGCCGGGAGATCAGGTCGTAGTGGCTGCCCGAGTTGAAGGAGTACAGCAGTCCGTACACCGCGCCCGCCGCGGCGGCCGTCGCGGCGCCAAACCCGAAGCCGACGGCCGCGACGGTGTGCGCGTTGACACCGAGCAGCCGCGCCGATTCAGGGTTCTGCACCGTGGCCCGGATCGCCCGGCCGAAACGGGTGCGCTCCAGCGTCAGATAAAGCAAGCCGAGCATGGCCACGGAGAGTACGAACGCGTACAACCGCACCGCAGAGATCTGATAGCCGCCGACGGTGAAGGACGTGTCGGCGTACCCGGTCCGGATCGTGCGGTACGTCGTCTTGTAGGTGACGCTGAGCACTCCCTCGATCCCCAGCGCGACCGCGAAGGTGACCAGCAGCGAGAGCTGCGAGTGGTCCTGTTCCCGCAGCGGGCGCAGGAACAGCCACTGCAGCCCCACCCCGAGGCCGAACAGCACCGGAGTGGTGACCAGGATCGACAGGAAGGGGTCGAGCCCGAAGGAGGTGAACAGCGTGTAGCTCAGGTACGCCCCGGCGATCACCAGGGCGCCCTGCGCCAGGTTCACCACCTTCATGATGCCGAAGATCAGGGTCTGGCCGCTGGCCATCAGGGCGTAGACACCCCCGGTCAGCACCCCCAGGATCAAGGCCTGAATAACCGTGTGCACGGTGCCGGGCCCCTTACTTCGCAGCCCAGGCGAGCGGCCCGGTGTACGGGGACTGCTGGGCCCGGTTCGCCGGATAGACCGACAGGAGCTTGCCGCCGATCCACTGCACCAGCAGGTACGCGCCCTGCGGCGCGCCCGAGGAGTCCCAGCTCAGGTCGCCCTCCAGGGTCGGCCAGACACCCGAGTGCAGGGTGCTGATGATGGTGGCGTTGTCGATCTTGCCGGTCTTGGCGGCCACCTGTTCGAGCAGCATTCCGCAGGAGTAGGCCTCGGCCGAGGTGCTGTCGATCTGGTCGGCCGTGCCGCCGTAGGCCTTGGTGTACGCGGCGATGAAGGCGGCGCTGCCGGAGGCCTTGCTGCCCGAGAACCAGTCGCCCGAGGAGTAGATGCCCTGGGTGTTGCCCGCGCCGACCGCGCTCGGGAAGTCGACCGGCGAGTTCGCCCCGTTGGACAGGAACAGCCACTTGGGCGCCCACTTGAGCTGGATCATGGCCCTGACGTCGCCGTAGGCGTCCTGGGACTGGGTCCCGGCGACCACCACGTCCGGCTTGGCCGCGGCCACCTTGGCCATGATCGGGCTCAGGTCGGTGGTCTCGGCCGGATAGATCGCGTTGTACACGGTCTTGATCCCGGCGGCCTCGAACCGCCGGCGCACCGCGTCGGCGATCGGCGAGGCGAACGGGTCGTCCAGGGACGGGTACGCGGCGGTCTTCGGCCGCTGGTCGGCGGGCAGCGAGAGGATGTAGTCCGCGAAGACCATCCCGCCCTGCACGGTCGGGGCCGGCTGGACGAAGAACAGGTTGTGCAGGTGCTGGGCGAAGACCGCCGGGCCGCCGCCGGCCGGCTCGATGAACGCGTAGTGGTAGCGGTTGACCACCACCGAGGACGGGATGGTCAGCAGCGAGGAGAAGGGCCCGAACACCAGGTCCACGTGATCGCGGTTGATCAGGTTCTGGTAGTTGCTGACCGCCTGGTTCGGGCTGGAGGCGTCGTCCACGATCTTGAGCGTGACCTTGCGGCCGAGCACCCCGCCCTTGGCGTTCACCGTGTTCGCCCACAGCTGGTAGCCGCGCTGGGCGGCCTTGCCCGGATCGGCGAAGTCGCCGGTCAGCGAGAGCGAGATCCCGATGGTCAGGGTGCTCGCCTGCTGCGCCGGGCTGTGCGAGTTCCCGCAGGCCGTCAGCACGAGGGCGCTCGCGGCCAGCAGCGCTGCGGCGCGGCGGCGTAGGGCGGCCCGGCGTGGGCCGGATCTCTGCATACGATTGCAGTCGAGCATGTGCACTGTCCTCCTCAGGACTACCTTGTCCGGTGCGGAAAACGCGATGGGATAACAGATGCAGCGCGGGACGGTCGTGAGCCCGTCGATTGGGTCGAAATATCCGTCTAGGCGACCGCGCTGTCAATCCCTGCGCCCGGCACGGTTTGGCACGGCGCGGTGACCTGCCGGTTCTCGACACACCCGAAACGAGGCCGAGCCGATACCGGATCATGCAATCGATTGTCGGCCCCCTTCGAGCTACACTCGGCGAGTGCCCCGAGCCTCGACGCTGTCCGACGTAGCGCAGCGCGCCGGAGTCCACCAGGCGACCGCCTCGCGCGCGCTCAACCCGGCCAGCCGCCACCTGGTCAACGCCGCGACCGCCGAAAGGGTGCTGGCCGCCGCGCGGGAGCTGGGCTACGTCCCGAACGCGATTGCCCGCGGCCTGCGCACCAGCCGGTCGGGCACGGTGGGCGTGATCATCCCGGATCTGATGAACCCGCTGTTCCCTCCGATCGTGCGCGGCATCGAGGACGTGCTGGCCCGCGAGGGATACACCGCGCTGCTGGCGAATACGGACAATGACGAGCAGCGCGAGCGAAGCCTGTTCGACGCGCTGGTCACCCGCCGGGTGGACGGCTTCATCGTGGCCACGGCCCGGAGAGCGCATCCACTCCTGGAGGAGGCCGCGCGCCGCGAATTGAAGGTGGTGTTGGTCTACCGGCAGACGGACCGCGCGGACTTCTCGTCGGTGACCGCGGACGACTGGCTCGGCATCAGCCTCGCGGTCGAGCACCTGATCGAGCTGGGCCACCGCCGGATCGCCCACCTGGCCGGGCCGCAGGGCCTGTCCACCGGCTCGATCCGGACGCGCTCCTTCCACGAGACTCTGCGCCAGCACCACCTGAACGCGCCGGCCAGACAGGTAGTGGTCTGCGACGCCTACACCGAGGCGGCCGGGGCGGCGGCGACCCGCGAGCTGCTGGACCGCGGCCTGGGCATCACCGCGATCGTGGCCGCCAACGACCTGCTGGCCCTCGGCGCCTGCGACGTGTTGCGCGAGCGCGAAGTGCCCTGCCCGGGACAGATCTCGGTCACCGGATTCAACGACATGCCGTTCGCCGACAAGTTCGACCCGGCACTCACCACCGTGCGGGTGCCGCACTACGACCTGGGCGCCGAGGCCGGCCGTCTGCTGCTCGAACAGCTGACCCGGCCGACGCATCTGACCAAGCGCCTCTCGCTGCCGCCCACGCTCGTGCAGCGCGCCTCCACCGCCCCGCCGCTTTGAACCGAGCACCGCTAACTGATTCGAGTCCGGCCACAAGGGGAGACGCATGAACGCCGTCGTGTTGGTTCGTTACCGGCTCTCGCCATTACAGCGCGCACTGCCTATCGGCGGCGGCTGGTTCGGCTTCGCGGTGATTTCCTTCATAGTCTGGGTCAAGCAGCATCCGCATATACCGGTTCACGACGTTATCGCCCTTGTGCAGTTGCCCTTCTGGACGACGATCGGGACCCTCGTCCTCTTCCGTGGCTACGGCGTTTCCGTGCTGGACGATGGCATGATCGTCCACGGAGTGTGGAACAGGACACTGCGTTGGCGGGATGTTCGAGCCATCCAGATCGAACGGACCCTCGGATCACGCTTCGTCGTCGTGCACGACGTCTCGGGGAAAAGGATTCGCCTGCGGGCCCCGCTGAGTAACTTCGATCGCAGATTCGACGATAAGTATCGAATGATGGTGAAGGTCTGGCAGACCCGAACCGCAGCGATGATCAACAGTGGCCTGTAGTCCAGACACATACGCCATCGCTCAGGCAGGCCCGATTCGGCGTCCCCACCGGATCTCAGACACGTTCGTTACGTAGTCGTCATCACTCGCTCCCGGACAACCGCGCGGTCGATGCCCAGTTGTGCGATGAGATCTGCGGCGGGGTCCGGCGGCTCGCATGCGAGCACCGCCAGCAGGAGGTGCGCTAGCGTGATGCCGTGGCTCGTCGTCTTCTTCATCTCCGCCACTGCGCGTGGGATGACGGCACGGGCTCCGGAGGTGAACGGGGTGCGTTTGCGCGAGGCGGGGACAGGCGGGCGGTCGATGTCTTTTACATCAATGCCGATCGCGGCCAGCGCCGAGCGGTCGAGTCCGTCCAGGGCGCTGCGTGCGGCTTGCAGGTCGGTGCCCAGGATCCGGGAACCGGCGGGCTGGCGCAGTAGCCCGAGCAGGACGTGTTCGGTTCCGATGCGGCGGTCGCCGCGAAGACGGGCTTCGTCCAGCGCCGCGACGATCGTTTGGCGGGCCTCGGGTGTGAACTTCTCGAACACCGTGGTGTCTCATTTCCCGTGTTTGGTGTGTGCGGCCTGGCGTGACACTCCGAGCGCGTCGCCGATCTGCTCCCAGGACCAGCCCTGCTCGCGGGCCCGGGCCACGGCCGCGGCCTCGACCTGTTCGGCCAGCCGGTGCAGGGCGCCGACGGCTCGCAGCCCGACGGCCGGGTCGAGGGAGCGGAGGCGTTCGTTGAGGTCGTCGGTTTCCATGGATGTCATTGTCGAGTCGCGGCCGCGTAGTGGTCCGCAACGGCCTGGAACGACGGCTTGGGGTCCCAGGGCAGGCCGGGGTAGCGGGTCCCTTCGCGGTCGGTGTGGGTGGTCACCAGGCCGAAACCGCCCAGGTCGAGGTCGAGGCGCGGCTGCGTGCTGTGCGGCAGCGCCGGGGTGACGAAGGTGAACACGAATGTGCCGTCGGCTCCGGCGGCCTCGAGGATGCGGAGCATCTCGATCAGTTCACGTGCCTGCATCGCCTCGTCGCGGATGTAGTCGCCGTTCAGGCGCATGCCGCCGGCGCCGTCCGGCGCGTCTTCGACGATCATGAAACCGTGGGGCCCCTTGTCCTCGGCACCCTGATACGGGCACAGGCCGACCTCGGTGACGACAACCGGTTTGTCATGGACGGACCAGGTCGCCAGCGACTGTCCGTAGGTGGCCCTGTTGCGTTTGGCGCGGTAGTAATCGAGCCCGATGATGTCGAACAGGGTCCAATCGACGGCTTCGATAGGTAGGGCCGCATAGGTGAGCGGTCCTTTGTAGACCTGACGGACGGCTGTCGTCGCGCGCGTGAGGAACTCGTTGAGCGGTTTGTTGTGGGTCTTGAGCAGCTTGAGTTTCAGCAGCGTCGCCGGGTTCCGGACCCGCTCGATCATGGTGCGCCCCTTGATGATCCCGTTCATGAACAGGGTCAGCTCGCAGCCGAGGACGAAGGTGACCGCGTCCCGGTGGCCGCGCAGTCCTTCGGCGGCTTCGGCGCAGCGCACGATGTAGTCCAGGGTCTGCTGCGGGGACCGATCGATCAGCTGCGGCGACAGCCAGGTATCCAGCCCCGCGTCAAGGGCGTAGCGGGCTGCAACGGTCAACCGCTGCGGGTCGGTGCCGGAGATCCGGACGGCGTTGCAGTGCAGATCCGTCGCGATGATGTGCAGTTCGCGCCGGACGATGTCTGGGTCGAACGTCGGCCGGGAGTGATGGCGCGTCCCGTACTCGATGCCGACGTCGTAGTTGACGCCTCGCCAGTTCATGGCCGCCTCCTTTGCTTGCCGGTTCACCTCGGAGTGCTGTCAATCTAGATTGACAGCATGGCGCATGTCAATCTGGATTGACAGCAGGCGGGACGGGGCGCTCTGGTATTCATGATCCTTAAGCGCGGGCGTCCTAGCGTGGAGTCCAGCGGGTCCAGGTGACGTCGTCGAACCATGCGGTGCCGGTGTTGTGGGCGCTCTTGAGCCAGATCTCTGCGAAGGCGGCTCCGGGCGGGGCGGTGCCGGTCGCCGCCAGCTCGGTCCAGTCCGTGTCGCCGGGGCTGAGGCCGGGGGAGTCGGCGCCGCTCATGAAGACGCCCCGGCTGTCGAACCAGCTGAGGTTGACGACGGTCGTCCCGGTGGCACCGTGGCCGCGGGCCCAGGCCGTCACGCGGTATCGGAGTCCGGGTCCTACCTGCGGTTGAACCGGGACGGTGTAGAACGCCGGGACACCCGTGTCGGAGCCGCCGCTGTCTGAGATGCCGGCCGACCCGCGCGCGTTGTGACCAACGGTCGGGTCATGCGCGAAGTGAGCCTGATCGGGCTCCCACAGACGCCAGACCGCCGGGAGTTCACCGCCGGGAGTGGCTACCGCCTGTGAGAAGCCGGCGTTGAAATCATCGCCGATGCCACCGGTGCGGAACAGTTGGCGGATGACGGCCGCGGCCGGCTTGGGCGTCCCGTCCGTATGGAGCAGCCCGAAGGCGTACTGGTCCGGCTGCTGCCGGCTCGGAATGGCGGCCTGGGTGAAGTCGTACAGGGCCCAGGGGGCGGCGGCGCCGAGACCGAGCGAGAGTGCGGCCTGTTCGACTGCCTGGTAGTAATGAGCCTGATACGCCTCCAGCGAGGGCTCTGCTGCGGGCACGCCCGGCGGGGCGCCGTCCGCTGCCGTAGCGAAGCCCGTTTCCCCTACGAAGAGCGGCTGCGGGGCTGCCGCGTGAATGGCCGCGTCCATGGTCGCGTAGGCGAGCCCGTCCGACGAGTAGTAGTGCAGGTCCCAGAAGTCGGGCTCTGTCCTAAGGGCGGCCCGCAGCGCGGTGATGTGCGCCGGCGCGGTTACGGAGAGGGTGACCGGGACGCCGCGTGCGTCGTGTTCCACCGCGGAAAGCAGCGCGTCCGTCCATCGGTAGACCTGGGGGTCTCCCATCGTCGACGGTGCGTCGAGTTCATTGCGCAGATCGACGAACGCGATCTGGCCGCTTCCGGCCAGGGGTTCGAGGAGATCGTGAGCCCAGGTCAGGCTGTCCGGGATGTCCGCGAAATCGGTGAACTGGTCGAAGAGGGACAGCTGCACCCTGAGTCCGTGGCCGCCGGCCATGTCGACAATCTGCGACAGGCGCGACTGCATGGCCGGACTCGGTGTCGGGAATCCCATCACCTCCGGGAACACGGTGACCCGGACCGCATTCGCCCCCATGGTCGCCATGACCGCGAAGTCGTGGTTGATCCGGTCGGGTTCCCATTGGGTCCACATGTACTGCCACCCGGCGTCGGCCGGGAAGTAGTTCACGAGATGGAGGCCGCGCAGATCTCCGCTCAGCGTGGACGAGCGATCGGCGGTATACCCGCGGGCCGGCGTGGTCGAGGGGCTGGACGACAGTGCCGCCACGGACAAGAGCGCGGCGATCACCGTGATCGCCAGCCCGATCCGTAGCCACACCTTGCCGCGTTTCATGGATATCCGTCACCGACTCGACAGGGTCGCCACGACGGTCCCGCCGTGCAGCGCGACCACTTGGGCGGGCTTGCCTCCGGTGATGGTGAGTGCGGGCGCCTCCCACGTCTGGCCCGGGGCCAGGCGAATGTCGTCCCACGCCGCGACGGTGACCCCCGCCTGGGACACGACGATCCGCAGCGACGCGGTGCCGTGCCCCGGAGGCTGCTTCACGCCGACCTGGAGCTGATCGCCCGAGGGGTACGCCCAGATCGCGACGGATGACGCCGCGTCATCGTCCGCCGTGGCGCTCGTCGCGCCGTAGCGGACGGCCAGGACCGCCGCGGCCGCGAAGATCAGGACACCGGCGACGGCGAGCGGGTTCGGCACTTCGAGCCGTGCTGCTCGTTCCGCGAGCTCAGCGCTGGGACGAGCGGCATCGGCCCAGGCGGCGGCCAGGGTGCCGGCCGCCAACGTTAGCGCGACCGGGATGGTGCTCAGGGCGTGAGCGGCGGCGAGGGCGAGCCCGGCCAGGATCAGGCAGGCCAGGGTCAGGCCGACGGCCGGAACGATCGCGTCGAACCGCTTCCGGTGAAGGAACCACAAGGCGCCGGCGAAGGCGCCGATCAGGCTCAGACCCGCGAGCTGCCTGACAGGCCCCGCCGATGATGCGCAGATCACGCCGAACGCGGCGACGGCGACCGTCGAACACGCCGCCTGGAATCCGCGTCGACTCGTCATCGTGATCGTCATCTTCATCTTCATCGTCACTGTCACCGGCCCCCTGCTGAGCCGACGACCTGGTACACGCGAAGGGATCCGGCCGTGTAGATCTCCCGGAACACGGGGCTCGCGTCGAATTTGGCGAGCGACGCGGCGGACAGCGGGGAGTTGTAATACTGCGTCGGCTCGGAGTTGTCGAATCGGGTGACACCGGTCGGCAAGTCGAGTACATCCCGCTGTACGACCACGTATTGAACCGTTGATCGGCGTATTTCGGCCAGCACGTCGCTGGTGACGGTCGGCGGATAGAAGACGAGCCAGATGCGCGAGCCGTCCTCGGCCGAGGCGAGCACGTCCTGGCCGCCCACCGAACCGAGCGCCAGTCCGGTCTGCGCATCCGTCGCGACGCGATGACCCGGACCGAGCGTGGCGAGCATCCATTGGGCGAGCGCCCTGTCGTCCGGCGTCACGACCGCCGATCCGCTCGTTGCCCGGTAGTCCGGTGCCAGGCGCTGTGCGAAGTTCCAGGAAACGCAGATGCCGCCCACGAACAGCAGGGCGACAAGACAGAGGGCTGTCATTCGCCGCCATCGGGACGATTCGAGGAACGACTCGAGCAGCAGGGCGAAACAGACGGCTATCCCCACGTACAGGAACTCGGAGGAACGGTTCGCCGTCTCCTGGCCGTCGGCCGTGAACCGCAGCGGAAGCACGGCCACCCAACCCAGCGACGACCAGGCCAGCAGCTTGGCGATCGCGGGAAGACCGGTTCGCCTGACGCGATAGAGGGCGACCGGGAGGGTGACCAGGATGACCAGGGTGCCGGCGACGGCGGCCACCCGCTCCCACTGGGGGGCGACGGCGGCCTGACCCGTGTTCGCGAACAGTGTGCGTGACGAGTGAAGCTCGGTGATGAGCTGGAAGCCCTGAACAGCGGCGCGCGTCAGTACAGGGCTGAGGTACCCGACGGTGATCGGCGCCACGGCCAGCACCCAGGCCACGGCCGTGCCGGTGGTCACCGTGGCCGGGAGCGTCGGCGCGAATTGCCCCGTCCCCGCCGACGCGCCGTCAGAACGGCGGCGGAACCAGGCGAGCGCCGCCCACGCCACGAGTAGCGCGGCCAGTGCCCAGGCCGTTATGTGGTGGGTGGCCACCACGGCGAGCGCGGCCGCCAGGCTGGACAGGACGGCAGGGGTACTCGGCGGCCGGCCGTCGCGGCGCGCCAGGAAGAAGACGGCGAGGACGGCCAGCGGCAGCGTCAGCGATTCGTAGCCGTACTGGGCGTCCCAGTAGAGAAAGTTGGGGCCGGCCGCGTACACCAGGACGGCCACCCCGGCGGCCCGGGCGGATCCGAGCAGTTCGTCGACGAGCAGGAACAGCGCCCCGACCAGCACCAGCCGCGCGCAGCCGATCAGGATCAGGCCGCTGGTATAGACGGAAAGCCCGGTCAGGCGCACGACGGCGTCCGTCGCGACGGCCAGGCCCGGGTAGTTGCCGGTGACTCGGATCAGCGGGTTGTAGCCGAAGAGCTGACCGGACGTCAGCAGGTTGGCGGCGTTGCGGTAGTGGGCGAACTCGTCGTGAAAGGTGAACGTCGTCGGCTCGTAGACGACCTTCGCCAGGTACAGCGCGAGGCCGAAACCCAAGGCCACGGCGAGCCGGGTCTCCCGGCCGCGCCGAGACAGCAGAAGAACCCAGGCACTCGGCGCGAAGATGAGGGCTAGCCCGGCCCAGAACAGCAGGTAACCGCCGGACGCCCCGGACCGGGATCGCGCGTCGGCGGCTGCCAGCAGCAGAACTCCGGCGCCGTCGGACACGAAGGCCGATCCGACGGCCAGCCCCGTCGCGCGGGTTGCCCGTCGTCCACCTATCGCATCGGGCACCAGGCGAGGATAGGCCGTTTCCGTCACGCTCTTAAGCAGCGTCATCCGCCCTGCCGTCATCAACGGGCCAACAGTCGGCCGATGGCCGCACAGGCAGTGCGGTGGCGGGTCCGCCGCCGCGGGCTCGCAGCCAGGCCGCCGGCGAAACGGACGAGATCCTCGGCGTAGCGTTCGTCGTTCTTCCACGCGACCCAGGCCGGCGCCCGGCGGGCCATCGGTTCACGGACGGACGGCTCGGCCAGGGACTGCATGGTCCGGGCTAGGACACCGGCGTCGCCCACCGGGAAGACCCGGCCGACGGACTCGGGAACACGGGCCCTGATGTCGCCGGCGCCGTCGGAGACGATCACGGGCAGCCCGGCGGCCAGAGCCTCCTCCACCACCAGCCCGTTGGGATCGCCGTGGGTGGGGAAGACCAGGACGTCGCAGACTGCGTACCACTGCGGGAGATCGGCCGGCTGGACGAAGCCGGCGAACGTGATGCCCGCCGTGGCCGACTCCCGGCCGGCGTAGCGCTCGTAGTCCACGCCGTCGCCGACTATCAGCAAGCTGATGTCATCGCGGACGGTACGGACC
>JBOHCW010000039.1:0-9168 GCA_050725375.1 Actinocrinis sp.
GTTGTGGCCCCGGCGTCGCCACCCCCCGCGTGTGACGTCCGGGGCCACAGCCATGTCCGGGCTCGATGACCGGACGAACTGCCGGACGAACTGCCGGACGAACTGCCGGGCGAACTGCCGGACGAACTGGGCGCGGTACGCCGGATGGATCAGCGCGGCGGCGCGACGGCGGACCAGGCGACGGTCACCTCGCCGAGCCGTCGCCGGCCGGCCCGGCCGAGGATCGGCCACTCGGGAAGCAGCGAGCCGACCGCCGTCGTCCAGCGCTGCCGCACGCCGAGGTCGCCGAACGGCGCGGCGGTCAGCCAGGCCCGATCGAGCGCGCGCAGGAACGCGTGCACGGGCTCGCCGGGCACGTTGCGGTGGATCAGCGCCTTGGGCAGCCGCTCGGCGAACACCGCCGGGGATTCGAGCGAGCCGAGGCGCGCGGCGAGCGTCAGCGTTCGCGGACCGTCGCGGTCGAGGGTGACCCAGGCCGCGACGCGGCCGTTCTCCGAGCAGGTGCCCTCGACCAGTAGACCGCCCTGCGACAGTCGGCCGGTGAGCGTCCGCCAGACGTCCGCGACCTCGGATTCGTCGTATTGTCGCAACACGTTGAAGGCGCGGATCACGGTAGGCGCGCGCTCGACCGGCAGCTCGAAGCCGCCCAGCCGGAACTCCAGACCGGGGCGTGCGTACGGCTGAGCCGCCGCGACACGTTCCGGGTCGATCTCCAGCCCGATCGTCTGAACGTCGGACCGCACGGCACGTAGCCGCTGCGCCAACTCGACCGTCGTCACCGGGTACGCGCCGTACCCGAGGTCGATGACCAGCGGCGCTTCGGGCGCACCCCGCAGCAGCCCGCCGTGCACGCCGACCAGCCACCGGTCCACGC
This sequence comes from Actinocrinis sp., assembly GCA_050725375.1. Classification (GTDB taxonomy): domain Bacteria; phylum Actinomycetota; class Actinomycetes; order Streptomycetales; family Catenulisporaceae; genus Actinocrinis. The sequence continues at coordinate 875 of JBOHCW010000039.1, forward strand.
GGCGCAGCCGGTTGGGCGCGGTCGTGCCGCGCGTGATGGTGCCGACGGGGCGGATTCTCTTCACGGGTGAGTGATCTGACGCGATGTCATACGCGGGCGCAGCCTCTCAGGACGTGCGGTGCACCTTATGCGGCGCGGCCTGCGCGATCGGCTTGACCACCATCAGGTCGATGTCGACGTGCGCCGGGCGCGTCACGGCGAAGGCCACACAGTCCGCGATGTCCTGCGCGACCAGCGGCTCCGCGACGCCCCGGTACGTCGAGTCCGCGCGCTCGGCGTCGCCGTCGAACCGCACCAGCGAGAACTCCGGCGTCTGCACCATGCCCGGCGCGATCTCGGTGATCCGGATCGGCTGGCCGTTCAGTTCAAGGCGCAGCGTCTCGGTAAGGGCGTGCTGCGCGTGCTTCGCGGCGGTGTAACCCGCCCCGCCCTCGTACACCAGGTGCGCCGCGATTGAGGTGATGTTCACCACGTGGCCCCGGCCGTTACGCCGCATCGCGGGCAGCAGCGCCTTGGTCATCCGCACCGAGCCGAGCACGTTCACGTCGAACATCCGCTGCCACTTGCCCAGGTCGGCGTCGGCGACCGGGTCCAGGCCGAACGCGCCGCCCGCGTTGTTGACCAGCACGGCGCACCGTGGCACCGCCTCGGCCAGCGCCGCGACCGAGTCCTGGTCGGTCACGTCGAGGGCCATCGCGGTCACGCCGATCTCGGCCGCCAGCTTCTCCAACCGGTCCATCCGGCGGGCCGCGGCGATCACCGAGTAGCCCTCGGCGGCCAGACGGCGGGCGGTGGCCTCACCGATTCCGCTGCTCGCTCCGGTGACGATCGCGACGGGCTTGGGCTCGGTGGGGACTGGCGCGCGGCCGAATGTGGTCATGACTACATTCTCGGGGATGCATGCGGCGCGCCGACGGGGGGATGCAGGTCGGGGGCGCGGCCGGGTCACGACGGGCAACTGCCGGTGTCCGCTCGGGAATAGCCGCCCGGGTCGGGGCGGTTACAAAGCTCTGGCGTTCATTGCAACCGTACGGAACGGGTCGCTCTAAGGCGCCTTGAAGTGCGTTGTTGGACAGGCACCGCACCATTCGTTCCGTGACACCAGACAGTGACACAGACACCAGGCAGCGACACAAAAGCAGTGGAGGACCGAGATTGATTCCCCGGCGGATAGCCACACTCTCGGTCCACACCTCTCCGCTGCACCAGCCGGGCACCGGCGATGCAGGCGGAATGAACGTCTACATCGTCGAGGTGTCCAAGCGGCTGGCCTCCCTCGGCATCGAGGTCGAGATCTTCACCCGCGCCACCACCGGCGACCTGCCGCCGGTCGTCGAGATGGCGCCCGGCGTACTGGTGCGGCACGTCACGGCCGGCCCTTATGAGGGTCTGTCCAAGGAGGACCTGCCGGGCCAGCTGTGCGCCTTCACCTCAGGCGTGCTGCGCGCCGAGGCCATGCACGAGCCGGGTTACTACGACCTCGTCCACTCGCACTACTGGCTGTCCGGACAGGTCGGTTGGCTGGCCACCGAGCGCTGGGGCGTCCCGCTCGTGCACTCGATGCACACCCTCGCGCGCGTGAAGAACGCCGCGCTCGCCGACACCGACACCCCCGAGCCGGCCAACCGGCTGATCGGCGAGTCGCAGGTCGTGGACGCCGCGGACCGGCTGATCGCGAACACCGAGCAGGAGGCCGAGCAGCTGGTGCGGCTGTACGGCGCGGACCCGGACCGGGTCGCGGTCGTGCACCCCGGCGTCGACCTGGAGACCTTCCGGCCGGGCGACCGCGCCGCCGCGCGCGCCGCCCTCGGGCTGCCGCAGCACGCGCCGGTGCTGCTGTTCGTCGGCCGCATCCAGCCGCTCAAGGCGCCCGACATCCTGCTGCGCCTCGCCGCCGACCTGGTCGCGCGCGACCCGTGGCGCTATCAGGACCTGGTGGTCGCCGTCGTCGGCGGACCCAGCGGCACCGGGCTGGCCGAGCCGCACCAGCTGGCCCGGCTCGCCCGCCGGCTCGGCATCGCCGAGCACGTGCGCTTCGTCAAGCCGGTCGGACAGGACCGGCTCGCCGCCTGGTACCGCGCCGCCGACATCGCGCTGGTGCCCTCGTACAACGAATCCTTCGGCCTGGTCGCGGTCGAGGCGCAGGCCTGCGGTACCCCCGTCGTCGCGGCCAAGGTCGGCGGCCTGGTCACGGCGGTGCGCGACGGCGAGTCCGGTCTCCTGGTGGCGGGCCACGACCCGGCCGACTACGCGACCGCCGTCGCCGGCCTCCTGGACAGCCCGAGGCGGCTGCAACAGCTGCGCGACGGTGCGTACAAGCACGCGGCCGAGTTCGGCTGGGGCGCGACCGCCGACCGCATCGTGGGCGTCTACTCGGACGCCCACGCCGAGCGCTGGGCCGGCCGCCGTCGCGTAAGCTCGATCGTGGGATGACTGAACACACCGCTACGCGCGGCAGGAGTGCCGAGCGGGCGGCCGCGATCGCGGCGATCGAGGCCGCGCTGGCCGACTCCGAGGCGCAGTTCGAGCGCCCGGACGTGGGCCACTTCGTCGTCGGGCTGCCGGGCACGCACAAGCTGAGCACGACCTGCTCGCTGCTGGTCGGCGACCACACGCTGTCGGTCAACGCCTTCGTGGTGCGCGCCGCCGACGAGAACCGCGAGGCCGTCTTCCGTTGGCTGCTGGAGCACAACGCGCGGCTGTCCGGCATCGCCTTCGCGCTCGACCGGCTCGGCGACGTGTTCCTGGTCGGCCGGGTGCCGCTGTCCGCGGTGACCGAGTCCGCGGTGGACCGGCTGCTCGGCTCGGTATTGGACGCCGCGGACAACAGTTTCGACACGCTGCTCGAACTCGGCTTCGCCGGCTCGATCCGGCGCGAGTGGGCCTGGCGGCTCAAGCGCGGCGAGTCGACCCGCAACCTGGCGGCCTTCAAGCGATTGCGGCCGGACGGCGTCGAGCAGGGCGGCGACCAGTCGGACGGCACGTCCTAACCTGCCGCCCCGACGCCTAGCCGCTGACGTCGCGTCAGGTTATGCCGTCGCCAGCTCAGCGTCCGCATCGCCGATTGAAGCAGCGACCTGTGTTGTGCGCCGTTCCACCAGCACCGCCTCGGCGACCCGGCGCTCTACGTGCCGACCGATGCGTAAGAACACCAGCGCCGTCGCGGCCGCCCCGACAAAGCAGGCGATCCACAGCGGACGTCCGCCCCACGCGCCGATCACCGCGCCGCCGGCCAGCGGCGATACGACGCTTGAGAGCGTCCATGAGAGCTGATAGACGCCCTGGTAGCGGCCGCGCAGATGCTCCGGCGAGAGCCGCGCCGAGACGGCCTGCGCGGTCGGGGTGTAGGCGATCTCGCCCAGCGTCATCACGATGACGCAGAGCACGTACATCGCGACCGATTCGCCGAACGCCAGCACGCCGAAGCCCGCGCCGATCACCAGGCTCGCCCCGGCCAGCACCCGGCCCGCCGGATGGCCGCGCAGCAGCCGGGTCACCGGCATCTGGAGCAGCACGATCAGCACACCGTTGATCGCGGCGATCTCGCCGAACAGGGACGGGGACAGGCCCGCGGTGGCCATCTGGATCGGCAGCCCGGACTGGCACTGGTTGAACACCAGCAGTACCAGGAACGTGGTCGCCACGAACGTGATGTACGTGCGGTCGCGCAGTACGGTGCCCAACCCGTCGCGCTTAATGTCGCTCTGTATGTCGCTCTGTCCGTGCGTCGCGTGCGCGCCCTTTGCCGCACTGGCGCGCGCAATGCGGGCGCCCCTACCGACCAGGCCAGGTTTACCAACCATGCCAGGCGTCGTGTCGTGCACCATCACCGCGATCAGTACGGCGCACGCGGCCGTCGACGCGGCGTCCGCGTAAAAGAGCGTCAGATAGCCGAAGTGCGAGATCAGGCCGACCGCGGCCATCGAGACGGAGAAGCCGAGGTTGATCGCCCAGAAGTTCAGCGCGTACGCGCGCACCCGGTCCGCCGCCGGCACCAGGTCCGCGATCATCGCCGACTGCGCGGGCCGGAACGCGTTGGTGGCCAGCCCGACCGCGAGCGCACCGAGCGCGAGCAGCCACGGCGATTTCGCGTAGCCGAGCGCGATGATGGTCACCGCGTTCGCCAGCAGCGAGCCGACCAGCGTCGGCTTGCGCCCGATCCGGTCGGTCAACACGCCGCCGACCACGCCCGAGATGGCGGCGCCGACGCCGAACACGGCGGTGACCGCCCCGGCCAGCGCGGCCGACCGGTGTAGCGGACCAGTGATGTAGAACGCGAAAAAGGGCAGCACGAAGCCGCCCATCCGGTTGACCAGCGTGCCCAGCCAGATCCACCAGAACGCGCTCGGCAGGCCCCCGTACGTCGACCGCGCCGCCGCTCTGAGCCGAACCACCCGTCACCCCTGTCCGCCGCGCCGCGCCGCCGCCGTAAATCGCCCCGTGTAATGATTGAAGACGCCGTTGGGACGTTACATGCCGACCGGATGTGTAGGCAACGGAATATCGCGGATACGCTCGGCACCATGGCTGACTCGTACCGTCTCGTACTGCTCCGTCACGGCGAGAGCGCGTGGAACGCGAAAAACCTGTTCACCGGGTGGGTGGACGTCGACCTGACCGCCCAGGGAGAGGAAGAGGCGATCCGCGGCGGCAAGCTGCTGGCGCAGCGCGGACTGCTGCCCGACGTCCTGCACACCTCGGTGCTGCGCCGGGCGATCCGCACCTCGCAGCTGGCCCTGGACGCCGCCGACCGGCACTGGATCCCGGTGCGCCGCTCCTGGCGGCTCAACGAGCGCCACTACGGCGCGCTGCAGGGCAAGGACAAGGCGCAGACCCTCGCCGAGTTCGGCGAGGAGCAGTTCATGCTGTGGCGCCGCTCCTACGACACGCCCCCGCCGCCGTTGGCCGACGACGCGCAGTACTCGCAGTTCGCCGACCCGCGCTACGCGGAGCTGCCGGTCGAGCTGCGTCCGCGCACCGAGTGCCTCAAGGACGTCGTCGGACGCATGCTGCCGTACTGGTACGACGCAATCGTGCCGGACCTGCTGACCGGCCGCACCGTGCTGGTGGCCGCGCACGGCAACTCGCTGCGCGCGCTGGTCAAGCACCTCGACGGCATCTCCGACGAGGCCATCGCGGCGCTGAACATCCCGACCGGCATCCCGCTGCTGTACGAACTGGACGCCGACCTGCGTCCGCTGACCGCCGGCGGCGAGTACCTGGACCCGGCCGCCGCGGCCGAGTCCATCGAGGCCGTGAAGAACCAAGGCAAGAAGTAACGCTTGACGTGACGGCGATGTGACGCCGAGTCAGCAGGTCCCGACGACGAAGGAGCCCTCCGCCTCTCAGGCGCAGGGCTCCTCGATCTCCCCTCCGGTCGCGTCGGCGCAGCCCCCGCGAACGTTCGGCGCCGCCCGTCAGCGGGCGGCCTCCCGGTACGCGGTCAGCTGTACTCGCCGGTGACCAGGAAGACGAGGCGCCGCGCGACCGAGACCGCGTGGTCGGCGAAGCGCTCGTAGTAACGGCCGATCAGCGTGACGTCCACGGCCGTCTCGACCGGGTACGCGGCCGTGTTCTCCAGCAGCGTGCTGTACAGCTTGCGATGCAGTTCGTCCATCGCGTCGTCGTCGAGCGGCAGCTCGCGCGCGCTGTCCACGTCGCGCCCGTCGATGATCTCGCCGGTCTTCTGCGCCAGCTCGGCGGCGACCCGGCCCATCTCCTTGATGGTCGCGCGCAGGTCTTCCGGAACCGCGACCTCCGGGTACCGCAGCCGCGCGATCTTGGCCACGTGCCGGGCCAGGTCGCCCATCCGCTCCAGGTCGGCGCTCATCCGCAGCGAGGTGATGATGGTGCGCAGGTCCCCGGCCACCGGCTGCTGGCGGGCCAGCAGGTCCAGGGCGCGGGCGTCGAGCTCCTGCTGCAGCGAGTCCACCGCGTCGTCGGCGGAGATGACCGACTCGGCCACCTGCAGGTCCGCGCCGAGCAGCGCGGCCGTGGCCCGGCTCATCGCCGTGCCGACCAGACCGGTCATCTCGATCAGCGTCCGGCCGATCGAGTCGAGGTCCTCGTGGTACACGTCGCGCATCGACAGGCTCCCGTAATCGCGAAGATCCGCCGCCGGGTCCGGCGGCCGGGCCGCGAGGCACGCGGCCAAGGCTCACCGCGCGGGGGCGTTCAAACCGGTCCGCGCGCGCTCTCAGCCCACACCGTAGAGGTTTGACACCGGCCCGGGCCAGGCCCGCTGGTGAATCAAACGCTACCCATGCGTGAACTCTTGGCGACGGATGCGGCCGCCGACCGGCGGACTCTCGGAGCGGCCGCCGCGGGCACTTACTCTGGACGTGTGTACTACCTCGCGGCCGATTTCCACGTCGCCGCGGTGTCGGCCGCCGCGCTGGTAGCGCTGGCGACGGGCGCCGCGGGCGGTTTGGCGTTCCGGTGGAGCGAGCGCGAGCGGCGGATGGCGCAGCCGGCCCCGGAGCCGCTGATGCCGCCCGGCGCGGCCGCGGTCCTGCAGGTCCTGCGCTCCTCGGCCGTGCTGCTCGACCCGAGCGACGCGGTGGTCAAGGCCTCCCCGGCCGCTCACGCGCTCGGCCTGGTGCGCGGGCAGCGGCTGGTGTCCGAGGAACTGGTCCAGATGGCCCGCCGGGTGCGCCGCGACGGCGAGATCCGGCAGGTCGAGCTGGAGATCCCGCGCGGGCCGCTGGGCGGCGACACCCTGGCCGTCGCGGTCCGGGTCGCCCCGCTCGGCGCGCACCTGGTGCTGGTCCTGGTCGAGGACCGCACCGAGGCGCAGCGGATAGACGCGATCCGCCGCGACTTCGTGGCGAACGTGAGCCACGAGCTCAAGACCCCGGTCGGCGCGCTGGCCCTGCTGTCCGAGGCGGTCGTCGCGGCCAGCGACGACCCGGCCGCGGTGCGCCGGTTCGCCGAGCGGATGCAGCGTGAGGCGCACCGGCTGGCCAACCTGGTGCAGGACCTGATCGACCTGTCCCGGTTGGAGAGCGACGACCCGCTGACCAAGGCGGAGCGGGTGGACCTGAGCGAGGTGCTCGACGAGGCGCTGGGCCGGGCCCGCGAGATGGCCGACGCCCGGCAGATCGAACTGGTCGGCAGCGCGCCCGAGGGACTGTTCGTGCTCGGCGATCTCGATCAGTTGGTCACCGGTTTGGGCAATCTTGTCGGAAACGCCGTCAACTATTCACCCGACCGGACGAAGGTGGTCGTGGCGGTGCGCCGGGAGGGGGATCTCGCGGAGATCTCCGTGACCGACCAGGGCATCGGGATCCCCGAGCAGGACCTCAAGCGGATCTTCGAGCGGTTCTACCGGGTGGACCCGGCCCGCTCGCGGGTGACGGGGGGCACCGGCCTGGGACTGTCGATAGTCAAACACATCGCCGCCACCCACGGCGGGGATGTAGCGGTGTGGAGCATGGAGGGCGCGGGGTCCACCTTCACGCTGCGCCTGCCGCTGCTGGGCGATCCGCCGCCGTCCGGACAGACCCGGTCCGCGGCGGGAGTTCTGGAACTCAACTCAGGGAGTCGAACGACGTGACCAGGGTGCTTGTGGTCGAGGACGAGGACTCGTTCAGCGACCCGCTGTCGTACATGCTGCGCAACGAAGGCTTCGAGGTCGCCGTCGCGCCCACCGGCCCGGATGCGCTGGAGGAGTTCGACCGGCACGGGGCCGACCTCGTGCTGCTCGACCTGATGCTGCCCGGCCTGCCCGGCACCGAGGTCTGCCGGCAGCTGCGCAACCGCTCGGCCGTGCCCGTGATCATGCTGACCGCCAAGGACAGCGAGATCGACAAGGTGGTCGGCCTGGAGCTGGGCGCGGACGACTACGTGACCAAGCCGTTCTCCTCGCGGGAGCTGGTCGCCCGCATCCGCGCGGTGCTGCGCCGGCACGGTCAGGCCGAGGAGCCGGACGACGCGGCGCTTGAGGCCGGTCCGGTGCGTATGGACGTCGAGCGGCACACGGTCAGCGTCGGCGGCCGTAGCGTGCAGCTGCCGCTCAAGGAATTCGAACTGCTGGAAATGCTGCTGCGTAACGCCGGCCGCGTGCTGACCCGGATGCAGCTGATCGACCGGGTGTGGGGCGCGGACTATGTGGGCGACACCAAGACGCTGGACGTGCACGTCAAGCGGCTGCGCGCCAAGATCGAGCCGGACCCGGCAGTGCCGCGGTATCTGGTGACCGTGCGCGGCCTCGGCTACAAGTTCGAGCCGTAAAGACAACGCCACTTTTTGAGCGGCCGGTAAACCAGCCGGCGGCCTGATCGGTCCACCCGATC
>JBOHCW010000040.1:0-5611 GCA_050725375.1 Actinocrinis sp.
CCGCCACTTTGTGCCGATAGTGCGGCTCAGGTGGATCAAGCACCTCACCCGAAAGAGCGGAAAACCGCTTCGACCGGATGCCGCCGATTCGGGCCCGGCGCTACGCTCCGAATCGGGGAGTGTTTCCCACGCTCGGCCGACGCAGGGGTCACGACGGCCGACCGGCGGCGCATCCGGCGCCCGCGCCGACGACCGACACCGACACGCCCGTACCAGCAGTGCCAAGCTGAAAGGGCCGGGTCGGCGCGCCGCCGACGGCACAGCGACCCGCGTCCACGATTCGGGGTGAGCACCGTTGACCGCGGCCTCGATCAGCGCCGTCCGCCAGGCCCGCGCCATCACGCGGATCTGCGCGCTGGCGCTCGGCGGGTGGATCGCGGCCGGCGCCGCGATATGCGTCGGCGCCCTCGCTGTGTTCTCGAACCCGATCGGTATCGTGGCGGCCGTTCTCGTCGCCGGACTGTGTGCGTTACCTGTCCTGCGGTTCCGGCGGATCGTCCCGCCGCTGTCGCCTACCGTGCCGCCGACCGAGGGCGGGTACGGCGAGCTGATGCTCGCGGTACGTCAGGTGACCGCGGCGCTCGGCGTGAGTGAACCTGCCGGCCTGGAGCTGTCCCCGGACTGCGACGCGTGGCTCGAACCGCGTCCCGAGGGACCGGTGCTCGTCATCGGCGCGCCCTTCCTGTGGTGGCTGCGTGTCAGTGAACTGCGCGGCCTGCTCGCGCCGGTGCTCGCGGGCATGGACGCGGCGCACGACTCGCTCATCGGCCGCGCGCGCGGGTTGGTGCGCAGACTGGACATCGCCGAGGGGTACGGCTGCCTGCCCTGGCCTAGGGCGTTCGTGGCCACGGTCGCGGCCGCGTGCCGCATCCGTGCCGAGGGGATGGAGCGCGCGATCGGCGCGGCGTCCGCCGAGCGCGCCCGGGTCGTCGAACCCGCGAGCCGGGTATACGCGCACGAACAGGCCGGTCTCGTCGCCGTCGGCTGGGACCGTCTGTTGACGCGGCTGGCCATGCCGGCCTGGCGCCGTGACTACGCGCCGGACAGGCTCAACGCCGCGCTGGTCGCGGCCCTCACCGAGCTCGGCCAACGCGACCGCGTCGCGGTCGGGCTGGCCGACCGGCTCACCGAGCGGCCGGCGTGCGACCTGCTGGACGAGCCCGGCGTCATCGACCGCGCGGTCTCCGTGCTCGCGCCGACGGTCTACGCGGGCACGCCGGTGAGCCGTCCGCTCGACTGGTCGCAGTACGTGACGCGGGTCGCCGAGCCCGCGCTGCGCGCCGAGGCGGCCGACGCCCCGGACCATCCGCTGATCGCGAAGGTCCGATCGCTGCTCGACGTGCCGGACCACGGGCACGGCACCGGCGAGACGGCCGCCGGGCTGCGCGCGGTGGTGCAGTGCGCGCTGGTCGATCAGGGCCTTGCGATCTGGGACGTCGACTGGCTCGACGGGGTCATCCTGCGCGACCGGGCCGGGCTCGCCGTTCCGGTCGACGAACTGGTGCACGGGCTGCTCGACAACGCCGACTTCGCCGCGCTGCGCGAGTGGACCACGTACGCCGCGGGGCTCTGCGACTGAATCGGCGGCGGAGTCAGCGTTGCCACTCGCACGGCGCCGACCTGCTGACACGTCGGTCGCGCACAACTTATCCACAGGGTTTGTCCACAGCTTATCGGCGAATTCCACGCGAACGCCCGCACTCGGGGAGAATGGACTCGGCGGGCAGGTCTGTCCCGCTGACGGTGCTCGATAAAGAGCAGTGCTTGATAAGGAGCAGTTCGCCGTGATCGGTCGGTACACCCTCCCGGAGCTGGGCCGCGTGTGGAGCGAGGCCCACAAGTACGAACTGTGGTGCCAGGTCGAGACCCTGGTGATGGAAGCGCACGTCGCCGCCGGAACCGTACCGGCCGACGCGCTCGCCGCCGTGCGTAACGCACCCGCCCCCACCCCGGAGGCGGTCGCCGAGATCGAGGCGGTCACCCAGCACGACGTGATCGCGTTCCTGTCCGCCTGGGCCGACAACACCGAACCGCGCGAGGCGGCCGCCTACGTGCATTTCGGCATGACCTCGTCGGATCTGCTCGACACCGCGCTGGCGCTCCAGCTGGTCGAGGCAAGCGATCTGATCCTGGAGAAGGCCGACAAGCTGGTCGCGGTACTGCGCGACCACGCCCTCGCGCACCGCGGCACGCTGCGCGTCGGGCGCACGCACGGCATCCACGGCGAGCCCGACGTGTGGGGCCACCGGGTGGCCGACTTCGCCTATGCGGTGGCGAGGTCCCGCGACCGGATCCGGGCCGCGCGCGCGGCCGCGGGAGTGATGGCGATCTCCGGCGCGGTGGGCACGTACTCGAACATCGATCCGTCGATCGAGCGGTATGTCGCGGACAAGCTCGGCCTGAAGGCGGCGGAGGTCTCGACCCAGGTGGTCATCCGGGACGGGATCTCCGAGTGGGTCAACGCGCTCGCGGTCATGGCCACCGTGCTCGAGGCCATCGCCTTAGAGGTGCGGCACGGGCAGCGCACCGAGGTCCGCGAGCTGTGGGAGCCCTTCGGCAAGGGCCAGAAGGGCTCCTCCGCGATGCCGCACAAGAAGAATCCGATCATGTCGGAGCGGCTGGCCGGCATGGCGCGGATCGTGCGCGCCCAGATGGTGCCCGTGATGGAGGGCATCCCGCTGTGGCACGAGCGGGACATCTCGCACTCCTCCACCGAGCGCGTCTCGCTTCCGGACGCGTCGATCGCGCTGGACTACATGCTCAATCTGACCATCCGGCTGATGAGCGGCCTGGTCGTCGACGCCGACCGGATGAAGGCGAACCTGGAGTCCACCGGCGGCCTGATCTACACCTCCACCGTCCTGCTGGAACTGGTCGAGATGGGACTGGCGCGGGACACCGAGGCGTACCCGCTGACCCAGCGCGCGGCGATGCGGACCTGGGAGACCGGCCGCCCGTTCCGCGAGACGCTGCGCGAGGAGGCCGCCGAGGCCGGGCTGAAGATCGACGAGGCGCGCCTGGACGAGGCCTGCCGGCCCGAGCGCTTCGTGGCCAACCTGTCCGGGATGTTCGACAGGCTGGCGGAGCTGAGCTGAGATGCCGGCCGAAACGTCCCCCGCGCCCGCGGGATCCCCGATCCCCGACTTGCCCGGCGCCGTCCACCTCGCTTCCGGCAAGGTCCGCGAGCTGTACGCCGTCGACGGCCGGCTGCTGCTGGTCGCCTCGGACCGGATCTCCGCCTTCGACCACGTGCTGGACACCCCGATCCCGGACAAGGGGCGCATCCTCACCCAGCTGTCGCTGTGGTGGTTCGAGCGGCTGGCCGACCTGGTGCCCAACCACCTGGTGTCCACCGACCCGGCGCAGTACCCGGCCGGGCTCGCGCAGTTCGCGGACGAGCTGCGCGGCCGGTCCATGCTCTGCGAGCGACTGGACATGATCCTGGTCGAGTGCGTCGCGCGCGGCTACCTGACCGGCTCGGGCCTGAAGGAGTACCGGCTCTCCGGCACGGTCTGCGGACTTCCGCTGCCGGACGGCCTGGTCGACGGCTCGCGGCTGGACGAGCCCGTCTTCACCCCGGCGGCGAAGGCCGAGGTCGGCGAGCACGACGAGAACATCTCGTTCGAGCAGGTCGTCGAGCGCACCGGCGCCGAGGTCGCCGAACAGCTGCGGCGGCTGACGCTGGCCGTCTACGCGGCGGCGCGGGACATCGCACTGGAGCGCGGGATCATCCTGGCCGACACCAAGTTCGAGTTCGGCCGCCGCGCCGACGGCACCATCGTGCTCGCCGACGAGGTGCTGACCCCGGACTCGTCCCGCTTCTGGCCGGCCGACCAGTGGCAGCCGGGTCGCGCCCAGCAGTCCTACGACAAGCAGTTCGTCCGCGACTGGCTGACCTCGCCGCGGTCCGGCTGGGACCCGAAGTCCGACCAGCCGCCGCCACCTCTGCCTGAGGAGGTGGTGGCGCGCACCCGCGACCGATACGTCGAGGCGTACCAGCAGCTGACCGGCCGCATCTTCCAGTGACCAGCGACGACACCAGGGCACCCGTTTTGCCCAGGTAGGCTTTGCCGTACCGCCAACAGCAGACAGCCCGCGGGCGTGGGCTGTCCGACACCGGGAGTGCACATGGCACGCGTCGTGGTCGACGTCATGCTCAAGCCGGAGATCCTCGACCCTCAAGGGCAGGCGGTACAGCGCGCGCTGCCCCGACTGGGCTTCGACGGCGTCGTGGACGTTCGGCAGGGCAAGCGTTTCGAGATCGAGCTGGACGGCCCGGCCGACGAGGCCGCGCTGGCCCGCGCACGCGAGATCGCCGAGCGGCTGCTCGCCAACACCGTGATCGAGCAGTACACGGTCGCATTCGACACGACCGCCGACTCCGCCGGCGTGGACCTCGGAACCGGCGAGCGGGTGGCCGGCTGATGGCGGCGCGGATCGGGGTCGTCACCTTCCCCGGCACCCAGGACGACACGGACGCGCTGCGGGCCGTCGCGCTGGTCGGCGCGGAGCCGGTCGCGCTGTGGCACCGCGAGGCGCAGCTGCGTCAGGTCGACGCGGTGGTCCTGCCGGGCGGGTTCTCCTACGGCGACTACCTGCGGGCCGGCGCCATCGCCCGGTTCTCGCCGGTGATGGAGTCGGTGATCGCCGGGGCGCGGGAAGGGCTTCCCGTCCTGGGCATCTGCAACGGCTTCCAGGTGCTGTGCGAGTCGCACCTGCTGCCCGGAGCGCTGATCCGCAACGGCGGGCTGCTGTTCGTCAACCGCGACGAGAGGCTGCGGGTCGAGTCCACCGCCACCGCGTGGACCTCGGACTACACCGCCGGCCAGCAGATCGTCATCCCGATCAAGAACGGCGAGGGCCGCTACGCCGCCGACGAGCGCACGCTCGACGAGCTGGAGGCCGAGGGCCGGGTGGTCGCCCGCTACCTCGACAACCCCAACGGCTCCTCCCGCGACATCGCCGGCGTCGCGAACGCCGCGGGCAACGTCGTCGGCCTCATGCCGCACCCCGAGCACGCCGTCGAGGAACTGACCGGGCCGTACCCCGGTCCGGCCACCGACGGACTGCCCTTCTTCACCTCGATCCTCAAGCAGCTGGTGGCCGCCTGATGACTACTCAGCCCGTGCAGTCCGGCTACAAGGTCGACACCGTCGAGAACGCCGCGGCGACCCCTGGCGTCGAGCAGCCTTACGAGGCCCTCGGCGTGAAGGCCGACGAGTACGCGCGCATCCTGGAGATCCTCGGCCGCCGCCCGACCTCCTCCGAGCTGGCCATGTACTCGGTGATGTGGTCCGAGCACTGCTCCTACAAGTCCTCGAAGGTGCACCTCAAGCAGTTCGGCGAGATCGCGCAGGAGACGCCGGTCGGAAAGATGCTGGCCGGTATCGGCGAGAACGCCGGCGTCCTCGACATCGGCCAGGGGTACGCCGTCACCTTCAAGGTGGAGTCCCACAACCACCCGTCGTACGTCGAGCCCTACCAAGGCGCGGCGACCGGGGTGGGCGGCATCGTCCGCGACATACTCGCGATGGGTGCCCGCCCGGTGGCGGTGATGGACCCGCTCCGGTTCGGGCCGCTCGACGCCGACGACACCCACCGCGTCCTGCCC
>JBOHCW010000041.1:0-14513 GCA_050725375.1 Actinocrinis sp.
GCCGCCTTATGCCGCTCCGGCGCCCGACCCCTTACCCGTCAACCCTCACCCTTACCGCTCACCGCTCGGCGATCACGACTGCCGACGCGATGCCCGCGTCGTGGCTGATCGACAGGTGCAGGTTCACCACGCCCAACTCAGCCGCACGCGCCGCGACGGTGCCCATGATCGACAACACCGGACGACCTGACGGCTCGTTGAACACCTCGGCGTCCATCCAGTGCATGTTTCCAGGCGCGCCGAGCGCCTTGGCCAACGCTTCCTTTGCCGCGAACCGGGCGGCGAGCGAGGCGATCTTCAGCCTCCGCTCGCCGGGGGTGAACAGGCGCTCGGCCATACCCGGCGTGCGCTCCAGCGTTGCCTGGAAGCGTGCGACGTCGACCACGTCGATGCCGACCCCGACGATCATCGCGCGCTCCGGAGGCTATTGCTGTCGCTGCGCCTTTGATTGTGCCTATCGCTGCGCCTTTGACTGTGCCAGTCGCTGCGCCCTTGACTGCGACTGAGTCTGTGACTGCGACTCTGATTCTGACTGCGACTCTGATTCTGACTGCGACTCTGATTCTGACTGCGACTCTGGTTCTGACTGCGACTGCGCGTGTGACCGCGCCCTGCTGCCAGGTCACTCACCCCGCCACCAGGTCACTCGACCGTGACCGACTTGGCCAGGTTACGCGGCTGGTCCACGTCCAGGCCCTTCGCATCGGCCAGCGCGCAGGCGAACACCTGCAGCGGCACCGTGGCGACCAGCGGCTGCAACAGCGTCGGCAACTCGGGGACGCGGATGAGGGTGTCCGCGAACGCCTCCACCGCCTCGTCGCCGTCCTGGGCGATCACAATGGTCTTCGCGCCGCGCGCGCGGATCTCCTGGATATTGGAGACGATCTTGTCGTGCAGCAGCGGCTGGGTCGGCGGCGGCACCACCACCACGACCGGCAGGCCCTGCTCGATCAGCGCGATCGGACCGTGCTTGAGCTCGCCGGCCGCGAAGCCCTCGGCGTGCACGTACGCCAACTCCTTCAGCTTGAGCGCGCCCTCCAGCGCCACCGGGAAGCCGACATGCCGGCCAAGGAACAGCACCCGGCCCTCGTCCTTAAGCGCCCGGCCCAGCTCACGCACCGGCTCCATCCGCCGCAGCGTCTCGGCCACCTTGTCCGGCGCCGAGGCCAACTCCGCGAGCAGGGAGCTGATTTCGTCCTCGTACTTGTCGCCGCGCACCTGCGCCAGGTACAGGCCGACCAGGTAACACGCGACCAGCTGCGTAAGAAACGCCTTCGTCGACGCGACCGCGATCTCCGGACCGCCGTGCGTATAGACGACCGCGTCCGACTCACGCGGGATCGTCGCGCCGTTCGTGTTACAGATCGACAGCACGCGCGCGTGCTGCTCACGGGCGTGCCGCATCGCCATAAGCGTGTCGGCGGTCTCACCGCTCTGCGAGATGGCTATAACCAGCGTGTCACGCGTGAGAATCGGGTCCCGGTACCGGAACTCCGAGGCCAGCTCGACCTCGACCGGGATGCGCGTCCAGTGCTCGATCGCATACTTGGCCAGCAGCCCGGCGTGGAACGCCGTGCCCGCGCCGATCACCACGATCTTGTCGACGCTCAGCAGCTCCCGCTCGCTCATCCGCATCTCGTCGAGCACCAGCCGGCCCTCGGCCGAGACCCGCCCGAGCAGCGTGTCCGCCATCGCCTGCGGCTGCTCGTCGATCTCCTTGAGCATGAAGTACTGGTAGCCGCCCTTCTCCGCGGCCTTCACGTCCCAGTCCACGTGGAAGCGCTTCGGCTCGACGGCCTTCCCGACGAAGTCGGTCACGCGCACACCGTCCCGGCGCACCTCCACGACCTGGCCCTGGCCCAGCTCGATCGCCTCGCGGGTATGGCCGATGAACCCGGCCACATCACTGCACAGGAAGGCCTCGCCCTCGCCGACCCCGACCACCAGCGGCGAGTTCAGCCGCGCGCCGACCACCACGTCCGGGTCGTCCGCGTGCACGGCGACCAGCGTGAACGCGCCGTCCAGCCGACGGCACACCCGCCGCATCGCCTCGGACAGCCGCCCGCCGCCGGACGCGTCGGTCCAGCCGTCGGCCTCCAGCCGCTCCATCTCGGCGCCGAGCAGGTGCGCGACCACCTCGGTGTCGGTCTCGCTGCGCAGCTCCACGCCCCCGTTGGTCAGCTCGGCGCGCAACGCGGCGAAGTTCTCGATGATGCCGTTGTGCACGACCGCGACCTTGCCGGCCGTGTCGAAGTGCGGATGCGCGTTACCGTCGGTCGGACCGCCATGCGTCGCCCACCGCGTGTGCCCGAGCCCGACCGTGGACGCCGGCAGCGGACGCTCGGCCAGCTCCTTCTCCAGGTTCGCCAGCTTGCCGGCCTTCTTCCGCCCGGCCAGCCGCCCGCCGGTGAGCACCGCGACGCCCGCCGAGTCGTAGCCGCGGTACTCCAGCCGCCGCAGGCCCTCCATCACGACGTCCAGCGCCGACTTGCCGCCCACATACCCAACGATTCCGCACATGCCCGCCACCCTACCGGGCGCCTCTCAGGGTCAACCCCGAAACGGGTCTAAGGGTTGTCATCCCGCAGGCGGAGTAACACCCCATCTCTCAAGACGACGACGCGGGCGAGCGCCGGGGAATACGGTGTGCGCGTGCCAGTCATCGAGACGCGAGAACTCGGCAAACGCTACCCGGGAGGCGTGACCGCGCTCACCGGGCTGACCCTGGCCGTCGAGCCGGGGATCACCGGCCTGGTCGGGGCGAACGGGGCCGGGAAGTCCACCTTCATCAAGATCCTGCTGGGGCTGCTTGAGCCGACCGACGGCGACGCGCGGGTCCTCGGCCACGACACCCGCTCCGACGGGGAACTGATCCGCGCCCGGGTCGGCTACATGCCCGAGCACGACTGCCTGCCGCCGGACGTGACGGCCACCGAGTTCGTCACGCACCTGGGCCGGATGTCCGGGCTGCCGGCCACCGCCGCCAAGGAGCAGGCGGCAGAGGCGCTGCGGCACGTCGGCCTGCACGAGGAGCGTTACCGGCAGATCGGCACCTTCTCCACCGGCATGAAGCAGCGGGTGAAGCTGGCGCAGTCGCTGGTCGGCGACCCCGGGCTGCTGCTGCTCGACGAGCCGACCAACGGCCTGGACCCGGCCGGGCGCGACGCGATGCTGGCGCTGATCCACCGGATCGGCACCGAGTTCGGCATCGCGGTCGTGGTCGCCTCGCACCTGCTCAGCGAGATCGAGCGGATCTGCGACCAGCTGATCGCGATCGAGGGCGGCCGGCTGCTGCGCGCGGCGACCCTGTCGTCGATGACGCAGAACGTGCCCTGGCTCGCCGTCGAGGTCGAGGAGGGCGCGGACCGGCTCGCCGCGCGGCTGGCCCAGAACGGGCTGACCGTACGCACGGAGGAGCGCGCACTGCTGGTGCCGGTACCGGACGAACAGGTCTTCGACCTGATCCGGGACGCCATCGCAGACCTCGGACTCCCGCTGAACCGGATGGAACAGCGCCGCCACCACGTCGAGGAGTTGTTCGCCGGCGCACCCGCCGCGGACACGCCCCAGGAGATCGCAGAAACCGCAGAGACCACGGGGACCCGCCCATGACCACCACGAGCGCCGCCGCCACCGACGGCAACGGCAGCGTCATCCACGACATCGGCTACAAGCCGTACTCCGGCGAACGCCTCGGCCGCGCACACATCGTGCGTGCCCTGTACCTGTTCAGCCTGCGCGCCGCGTTCGGTTACGGCCGCGGCGCCCGCGCGCGGATCATCCCGGCCCTGTGCTTCGTCGCGATACTGCTGCCCGCCGCGATCTCCATCTACAAGATCGCCTCGACCGGGGGCGAGCCGGTCGTGTCGTACGCGAACTACGCCAACGACACCTCGCTGCTGATGATCGTGTTCATCGCGGTCGCCGCCCCCGAACTGGTCTCCCGCGACCTGCGCCACCACACGCTGCCGCTCTACTTCAGCCGGCCGCTGCGCCGCACGGACTATCCGCTGGCCAAGCTGCTCGCCCTGGCCGCCGCGATCTTCCTGCTCGAAGCGGTGCCGCTGCTGCTGATGTACCTCGGCAGCATCGCGTCCGACACCTCGGGCTCGGCAGTCTGGCACCAGACCCGGGAGCTGGTGCCCGGCCTGCTGGTCGCACTCGCCTACGGGCTCGCCTTCGCGCCGCTGGCGCTGCTGGTCGCCTCAACCACCGGGCGGCGCGCGATGGCCACCGGCGCGATCGCGATCCTCTTCCTGGCCACCACCGCGATCTCGCACGTGTTCGAGTCCGTGGGCACGCACGACGGGCCGCCGCCGACCTCGCAGGGCGCGCCGGTCACGCCGGGCCAGGGTTCCGGCCCCGACGCGGGCGCCGCCGTCCCGGACAACTCGGGCGGTTCCGGCCCGCCCGACGGGTCCGGCGGCTCGTCCTTCGAAGAGATCCGCATCCACCGCACGTACGACTCGATCGCCCGCTACGGCGGCCTGATCGACCCGCTGCGCCTGGTCGAGGGCAGCCGGATCTGGGCCCTGCACGCCACCGACGGCAACATGCCCGACCCGGGCTCGGCCGGACCGGTGTACGTCCTCGAACTCATTCTGCTGACCGGGCTGACCACCGGCGGCCTGTTCCTGCGCTACCGGAGGGTGGGTGTCGCATGAGCGACTTCAACGTCCAGCTCACCAACTCCACGCGCTGGTACGGCAACGTGGTGGCGGTCAACGACATCACCATGACGCTCGCGCCCGGCGTGACCGGCCTGCTCGGCCCGAACGGCGCCGGCAAGTCCACCCTGCTGCACATGATCTCCGGCTTCCTGGAGCCCTCCCGCGGCACGGTGACCGTCGGCGGCGTCGCGCCGTGGCGCAACCCGGACATCTTCCGCACCATCGGCCTGGTCCCCGAGCGCGACTCGGTCTACGCGTTCCTGACGGCGCGCCAGTTCGTCACGGCGTCGGCGAAGCTGCACAAGCTGCCCGACCCGCGGGCGGCGGCCGACCGCGCGCTGACCATGGTCGAGCTGACCGACACCGCGGACCGCCCGATCGACACGTACTCCAAGGGCATGCGCCAGCGCGCGAAAGTGGCCGCCGCGCTCGTGCACGACCCGAAGGTCCTGCTGCTCGACGAGCCCTTCAACGGCATGGACCCGCGCCAGCGCCTGCACATGACCGACCTGCTGCGCGACCTGGGCAGGAGCGGACGGGTCATCCTGTTCTCCTCGCACATCCTGGAAGAGGTCGAGAAGCTCGCCGACTCCGTCCAGGTCGTCGTCGCGGGCCGGCTCGCCGCGTCCGGCGACTACCGCACCATCAGACGCCTGATGACCAACCGCCCGCACGTGTTCGTCGTGCGCACCACCGACGACCGCGCCCTGGCCCACGCGCTCATCGCCCAGCCGGCCGTCCAGGGCGTGAACCTCACCCCGACCGGCATCGAGGTCCACGCCGGCGACCACGGCACGTTCACCCGGCAGCTGGCCCAGGTCAGCCGCGCCGCGGGAGTCGGCCTGCGCGAGGTCATCCCGGCCGACGAGTCGCTCGAATCAGTCTTCGCCTACCTGGTGGGAGCCTAGGCATGTCCACCGTCTCCGCGTCCGCGTCGAATCAAGACAAGCCCAATCACGAGCCCAACCAAGACAGGTACGCCGCCTTCAACCCGACCATCGCGAGCATCACGCTGCGCGCCCTGCTGGGCCGCAGGCGCGCGTTCATTCTCGCCGCCCCCGCCGTCGTCTTGCTCCTGATCACGATCATCCTCAAGTCGGCGCACGGCACCAGCACGACCTGGCCGGCCGAGGTGCTCGGCCGGGTCGGCTTCAGCGCGATGCTGCCGCTGACCGCGCTGATCGTGGGCACCTCGGTGCTCGGCGCCGAGATCGACGACAGCTCGATCCTGCACCTGCTGGCCACCCCGGTCCCGAGAAACGCGATCATCCTCACCAAGGCGGTGATCGCCGCCGCGGTCACCCTGGTCTTCGCCGCGATCCCCGAGTTCGCCGCCGGCATCATCGCCACCGGCCACGTCGGCAAGTTCGCCCTCGGCCTGCTCCTGGGCGCGGCACTGGGCTCGGTGGTCTACACGGCGGTCTTCGTACTCATCTCCACCGTCACCCGCCACCCCGTGGCCTTCGCCCTGGCCTACGTGGCGGTCTGGGAGGGCCTGGTCACCAACCTGGCCAGCGGCGCCAAATACCTCTCCGCCGAGCAGTACTCCCTGGGCGTGGTCAACTCGATCGCCAAGGACGACGCCCTCAACGCCCACCTCACCGCCACCACGGCGGTCATCCTCGGCGTCATCGTCACCGTCGCCGCCCTCGGCTACGCGGGCAACCGCCTACGCTCCTTCGCCCTAACCGGCGACGCCTGATCCACCACCACCGGCGGCCCGCCACCACCCGCGCTTCACGCGCGACACACGCCCGCTCGTGCATGAGCGCGAGCGGGCTCCGCGCGGTTGCCCGACCCTAGACTTAGCATGGCGTCGCCAGACTGAATCAGGGAGCAGATAGGTGTGCCGTGGAGCGCTTTGAAGCCATTTACGCCGGTGACGAGAGCGCGACGCCGGCATTCGGCCTGTACGACTCCCTGATCACCGAACAACTCGCCGTGTTGCTCGCTTCGTGGATCGACAACGGGCACGTCGTCGACGAAGTCGAGATCGACGAGACCGGCATCCCCCACGTGCTCGGCCAGTTCGTCGGCCAGGCCGCGGCCCGGGCGATGGCGCGGCTCAAACGAGGCGACGAACAGATCGAGTTCGCCAACCAGTTGCTCTCGCGGATGGACGACGGCCTGGCGCTGAGTCAGTCCGGACGTCCCCGCAAGCTGCACGCCGTCCTGCGTGACAACACGTCGGAAGCACTGACGCGCCCGAGGACCGTACTGTCCGAACCGGCGTTGCTGACCAACGCGAGCGAGGATCCGAACCTCAAGCACGAGCTCGAAGCCGAGTTGCCCTCGGCAGACCGCGTGGACCTGCTCTGCGCTTTCGTCCGATGGTCAGGACTGCGCCTTCTGGTGCCCGCGCTCAAGAAGCTGCGCGACCGAGACGCCCGGCTGCGCGTCATCACCAGCACCTACATGGGCGTTACCGAACGCGGCGCCCTCGACTACCTCGTACGCGAACTCGGGGCCGAAGTCTCGGTCAACTACGAGCAGAACGCGACGCGGCTGCACGCGAAGGCCTGGCTGCTGCGCCGGGACACCGGCTTCGACACGGCCTACGTCGGCAGCTCCAATCTGTCACGCGCCGCGATCCTCGACGGCCTCGAATGGAACGTCCGGCTGTCCGCGACGGCCACCCCCCGCCTGCTCGACAAGTTCGAGGCGACGTTCGAGGCCTATTGGGCCGGCGAGACCTTCGAGCCCTACGATCCCGACCGCGACGGCGCCAGGTTCGACGAGGCATCACGACGCGCCGGCGCCTCCGGCACGGCGGCCTCGCTGTTCGACGTGCCCGCACTGGTGCCGCACCCCTATCCACATCAGCGCGAGATCCTCGAAGACCTCGACGTCCAGCGGCTGATGCACGGCCTCCACCGCAACCTGGTGGTCGCCGCGACCGGCACCGGCAAGACCGTCGTCGCCGCCTTCGATTACCGCAACCTGCGCGAACGGCTCGGCGGATCGCCGAGTCTGCTCTTCGTCGCGCATCGCCAGGAGATCCTGGAACAGTCGCTCTCGGCCTTCCGGCAGGTCCTGGCCGATCGAGAGTTCGGCGAGCTCCACGTCGGACAACACAAGGCCACGCTCTGGCGGCACGTGTTCGCCTCGGTGCAGTCGCTCGGCGTCCGAGGCATCGAGGCATTCGCTCCGGACCACTTCGACGTCGTGGTGATCGACGAGTTCCACCACGCCGCCGCTCCGACGTATCGGCGGATCATCGATTACCTGCGGCCCACGGAACTGCTGGGCCTGACGGCGACCCCTGAGCGCGCAGACGGCGTCCGAGTCCAGGACGAGTACTTCGACGGCCGCGTCGCCTCGGAAATGCGGCTGTGGGAGGCGCTCGAAGCCGACCTGCTGTGCCCGTTCCACTACTTCGGCATCACGGACGAGACCGACCTGACGCACGTGGCCTGGCGGGCGGGCCACTACGACGACGCCGGTCTGGAAGCGGCGCTGTCGGACAATCTCGTGCGTGATCGGCTCGTCTTCAACACGCTGCGCGAGACGGTCGGCAACCTCCATGGCATGCGCGGCCTCGGGTTCTGCGTCTCGGTCAAGCACGCGCGGCACATGGCCGAGTTCCTCACCGAGAACGGCGTCGCCGCGATGGCCGTCACCGGTGACACGCCGACCGACCAGCGCCGCGACGCCCTGCGAAGACTGCGCGACGGTTCACTGAACCTGATCTTCACCGTGGACCTGTTCAACGAAGGACTCGACATCCCCGACGTGGACACGCTGCTTCTGCTGCGGCCGACGGAGAGTTCGACGATCTTCCTGCAGCAGCTCGGCCGCGGCTTACGCCGTGCTCCGGACAAGGCGGTGCTCACCGTCCTCGACTACGTCGGCCAGTACCGCGCGGAGTACCGGGTCGAGGACCGGTTCCACGCGCTGACCGGGCTGAGCCGGGCCCGCTTGGAACAGCATGTCGAAGCGGACTTTCCCGTGCTGCCGCCGGGCTGCCAGATCGTGCTCGACCGCGTGGCCAAGGAGCGTGTCCTGCGCTCGCTCAAGGAACACCTGAGCGCGAATGTCAGCGTCCTTGAGCAGGAACTGCGCAGGCTCGCGCAGGTGGACCTGGTCACCTACCTCGAAGAGACCAAGCGCGACATCCGGGATCTCTACCGGACCGACCGCTGCTGGACATCGCTGCGCCGCCGAGCCGGCCACCTCACCGGCGTGCCGTCGAAGCGCGAGAAAGAACTCACCAAGCGCATGCGTGCGCTCATTCACGTCGATGACCACGACCGTGCCGACGCCTACGAACGCCTCGCCACCGGCACGCTGCGTGACTACACGACGATGAGCCCGGCGCAGCAGACGTTCGCGCGCATGTTGTTCTTCAGCTTGTGGCGCACGGGTAAGAACGAAGAGAACGAGGACTTCGCCGACTACGACGAGGCGTTCGCCGCTCTACGGGGTGAGTCCGCGCTCTGTGATGAGATCGCGCAGATCGTGCGCTACGGCGCAGACCGGCCGCGCTTCGTGACCCGTCGCCTCGAAGGCCCCCTCGGCGACGTTCCGCTGACGATCAACGCGAGGTACAGCCAGGACGAGATCCTCGCGGCCATCGGTTACGTCGAACTCGGCGGCAGGGTCGCCGCCAACTTCCGGGAAGGCGTGGCCTGGTGTGAAGCCGCCGCGAGTGACGTTCTACTGGTCACGTTGAACAAGAACGACAGGGAGTTCTCCCCGCAGACGATGTACCGCGACTACGCCCTGAGCCCGGACCGGTTTCACTGGGAGTCGCAGAACCGTACGCGCGAGCAGTCCGAGACGGGCCTGCGCTACCAGCACCACCGGGAGCGTGGCAGCCACGTGCTCTTGTTCACTCGGGAGCGCACGCAGACCGACACGGGCTTGCCGGAACCGTACGTATTCCACGGCACCGCGACTTACGCGGGCCACAAGGGGGAAGCGCCGATGGCGATCACCTGGAAGCTCGACCACGACATGCCGACCGAGCTCTACCGCCGCGCCGCGATCAGCCTGTGAGAGGCCGGTCCGGCTCGCCGGTGGAACCGGCTGTCAGGCCAGGGACTCGCGTACCACGCCGGCCAGGCGGTGGGCCACTGACTCGGCCAGGTCGTGCGACTCCGCCTCGACCATGACGCGGACCAGGGACTCGGTGCCGGAGGGGCGCAGCAGGACTCTGCCGGAGTCGCCGAGTTCCGACTCGGCCGCGCCGACCGCCTCGGCGATCCTCGGCTCGGTGTGGACGCGGGACTTGTCGACGCCCTTGACGTTGACCAGGACCTGCGGGAGGCGGCGCATGACGGCGGCCAGTTCGCCCAGGCGCTTGCCGGTCTCGGCGACGCGGGCCAGCAGGTGCAGGGCGGTCAGGACGCCGTCGCCGGTGTTGGCGTGGTCGAGCAGGATCACGTGGCCGGACTGCTCGCCGCCGATGGACAGGCCCTTCGCGCGCATGGCCTCCAGGACGTACCTGTCGCCGACCGCCGTCTGAACGACCGTCAGGCCCTCGCGCTCCATGGCGATCTTGAAGCCCAGGTTGGCCATCACGGTCGCGACGACCGTGTCGCCCTTGAGCCTGCCGTGCTCGCGCAGGGTCAGCGCGAGGATGGCGATGATCTGGTCGCCGTCGACGACCTCGCCGTCGGCGTCCACGGCCAGGCAGCGGTCCGCGTCGCCGTCGTGGGCGATGCCGGCGTCCGCGCCGTGTTCGAGGACCGCGGCGCGCAGCGGATCGAGGTGGGTGCTGCCGCAGCCGTCGTTGATGTTGAGGCCGTCCGGCCGCACGCCGATCTCGACCACCTCGGCGCCGAGTCGGCGCAGCACCTCGGGCGAGACCCGGTACGCGGCGCCGTTCGCCTCGTCGACGACCACCTTGAGGCCGTCGAGCCGGTTGGGGGCCGTGGACAGCAGGTACTCGACGTACCGCTCGCCGCCGTCCGGCAGATCGGTGATCCGGCCCACGGCCTCGCCCACCGGGCGCCGCCACTGCTCGCCGATGCGCGCCTCGATGGCCACCTCGACCTCGTCGGCCAGCTTCAGGCCGCCGCGGGAGAAGAACTTGATCCCGTTGTCCGGGGCCGGGTTGTGGCTGGCGGAGAGCATCACGCCCAGGTCCGCGCCCAGCGCCTCGGTCAGGTGCGCGACGGCCGGCGTCGGCAGCACGCCGACCCGCACGACGTCCACGCCCGCCGAGGCCAGTCCGGCGGCCACCGCCGCCTCCAGGAACTCGCCGGAGGCGCGCGGATCGCGGCCCACCACGGCCTTCGGGCGGTGCCCGGCGAAGGTGCCCAGTTCGGCCAGGACGTGCGCGGCGGCGATCGACAGGTCGAGCGCCAGCTCCGCGGTCAGGTCGCGGTTCGCGAGGCCGCGCACGCCGTCGGTGCCGAAAAGTCGGGCCATGGTCCGAACCCCCAGAGAAGGACGAGCGAGAAGTGCGTCAAACGTGCAGCGCTTTGTCTACAGCATTGTTCTACCGCAGCATTGTTCTACCGCGTGGTGCGTGGGACTTCGTCCGGTGGCAACCTAGGCGTTACCGGCCGGAAAGGCGGCAACCCCACCGTACGCGAGGAGCGCATGGCGGGGTTGCATCTTCGCAGGTCTCGATTCGAGACGCGAAGGGGGACTACCGCTTGCTGTACTGCGGAGCCTTACGGGCCTTCTTGAGACCGGCCTTCTTCCTTTCCTTGGCCCGCGCGTCGCGGGTCAGGAAGCCGGCCTTCTTCAGGGTCGGCCGGTTGGCCTCGGTGTCGACGTCGTTCAGCGCGCGGGCGATGCCCAGCCGCAGCGCCCCGGCCTGGCCGGAGATGCCGCCGCCGTCGATGCGGGCGATCACGTCGTAGCGGCCGTCGAGCTCCAGCACGTGGAAAGGCTCGTTGACGTCCTGCTGGTGCACCTTGTTCGGGAAGTACGAGTCGAGCGTGCGACCGTTGATCTTCCACTTGCCGGTGCCGGGCACGATGCGCACGCGCGCGACGGCCTCCTTGCGGCGGCCGGTGCCGCCGGAGGGCACGGTGGCCACGAGCTGCTGGGCCGGCGCGGACGCCGGGGCACTCTCGGTGGTGTAGCTCTCGGGGGCGTCGTTCTCATCGAAGGCCTCGGCCTCGACGACATCGGCGGTCGTTTCAGACACAGCCGCGAACTCCTTTGTAGATCGGAAGATTGTTAGCGGCAGTGGTCACTGCGCGACCTGGGACAGCGTGTACGGCTCGGGCCGCTGCGCGGCGTGCGGGTGGTTCGGGCCGCCGTAGACCTTGAGCTTCTTCAGCATCTGGCGGCCGAGGGTGTTCTTCGGCAGCATGCCGCGCACGGCCTTCTCGACCGCCTTGCGCGAGTCCTTGTCGATGAGCTCCCCGTACTTGACCGAGCGCAGGCCGCCCGGGTAGCCGGAGTGCCGGTAGGCCAGCTTGTTCTCGCGCTTGTTGCCGGACAGGTAGACCTTGTCGGCGTTGATCACGATGACGAAGTCGCCGGTGTCCACGTGCGGGGCGAACTGCGGCTTGTGCTTGCCACGCAGGAGAATGGCCGTCTGGCTCGCGAGCCGGCCGAGGACGACGTCAGCGGCGTCGATGACGAACCACTTCTGCTCGACCTCGCCGGGCTTGGGGCTGTACGTGGGCACGGGATTGCCTTCGTTTGATGGAATACCTGGGATGGGCTCCGTAGGGACGGCACGACCGACACCTACGGCATCAGGCACCGTGCCCTCCCGGTTTCTTCGGCGGTCGCACAGTGCTTGCGGCCGAAGTCCGGGCGCGCGCCGCGCAGAAGCGGCGAAACGCGGAACACACAACGAGAACAGATGTTACCCGACTCTTGACGAGCGGCCAAAACGGTCACCCGAGAAGCAGGCGCAGTGGCGCCGGGAGCGGTGTGGGGAGTGTCGCATGGCGCGTCGCATGGCGGGTCACAGCGCGGGTCACCTGGCACGGTCCGTCACTGGCACAGCGTGCGCATCCGGCGGGCCTCTAACGTGCGCGCGGCCAGTTCGTCGTCGGCCGGATATCGCACCTCTTCCAGCGACAGGCCGTGCGGCGGCACGACGTTCACGCCGGAGTGGCGCTCCAGCGAACCGAGCACTTCGGCGGGAAAGGCGGCCGGGCGCCGTCCGTCGCCGACCATGAGCATCGCGGCGACCAGCGCGCGCACCATCGAGTGGCAGAACGCGTCGGCCCCGACGACCGCCTCGACCTCGTCGGCCCGGGTGCGCGCCCATTCCAGGCGCAGCAGACGTCTGATGGTGGTCGCGCCCTCGCGCTTCTTGCAGTACGCGGCGAAGTCGTGCTCGCCGAGTATGAGCCGGCCGGCCTCGTTCATCGCGTCCACGTCGAGCTCGTGCGCGTGCCAGAGCACGAACCTGCGACGCGTCGGCTCGACGCCGTAGCGCGAGTCGCCGACGCGGTACACGTAACGCCGAGACAGGGCGGCGAACCGCGCGTCGAAGTCGGCGGGCACCGCGCGCACGCCCCAGACGCGCACGTCCAACGGAAGTTTGCCGGCCAGCCGGTACAGCAGCTTGTCGGCGTGCTCGATCCAGATGCCGGTCTGCACGTCCAGGTGCGCGACCTGTCCGGTGGCGTGCACGCCCGCGTCGGTGCGGCCGGCGACGGTCAACCGCGCGGGCTCCGGGAGGCGCAGGACGGCCGTCAGCGCCTCTTCGAGCACGGCCTGCACCGTGCGCACGCCGGAACGCTGGCGGGCCCAGCCGGCGAACTCCGTGCCGTCGTAGGCCAGGTCCAGCCGGATGCGCGTGGTCGCGCCCACGGCGCCTGTCACGGTTCGAACACCTCCGAAACGAGCGTGGAAAACGTGTGAGGCGGGTGGAAGCTCCAGGCTCCCACCCGCCTCACCTCGCACGCCTGACATTAGGCGCTTCTACTGCTACTTCGCGTCCTCGGCCTCGCCGGTCGACTCGCCGGTCGCCTCGGCGGCGATGTCCTCGGCCTCGACCTCGTCGGTCTCGACGGCGTCGGTGGTCTCGTCCTCGACCTCGTCCTCGACCTCGGGGGCCGGCGCCGCTACGGCCGCCGCCTCCTTGACCGCGCGCCGGGTGGCGGCGCTGGCCTCGTCGTTGGCCTGCTGCGCGATGGTACGGGCCTCGACCAGCTCGATGCGGGCCATCGGCGCGTTGTCGCCGCGGCGCGGGCCGAGCTTGATGATCCGGGTGTAGCCGCCCGGACGATCCGCGTAACGCGGGCCGATCTCCTCGAACAGCTTCGCGACGATGTGGCCGCCGTCGAAGAACGCCGTGTTGCGGATCTCCAGGGTGGCCATCGCCAGGCGGCGGGAGTGCAGGTCGCCCTTCTTGGCCTTGGTGATCAGCGGCTCGACGAAGGGACGCAGCTCACGGGCCTTGGCCTGCGTGGTGGTGATCCCCTCGTGCTCGATCAGGGACTTGGCCAGGTTCGCCAGCATGTGCTTCTGGTGCGAGCCGGACCCGCCGAGGCGCGGTCCCTTCTTGGGGGTGGGCATGATGCCTTCTCCTTGTTGTCCCTGCGCGGGCCGTGCCAGGTACCTCGCGCAGTCCCGGGGCCCGCGTATCAGGCCCCGGACGCGTCGTCAGTTGTCACCGTGTTCTTACTCGGTGGTCTTACCGGTGGTGCTTACCTCAGTGTGTACTTCGCGCCGGCTGACTGAGTGTCAGCGCGGGTTCAGTACTGCTCGGTCTCGGCGTACGACAGGTCGTCGTCCTCGCCGCCGTAGGCCTCGGCCAGGGCGAGCGACGGGTCGAATCCGGGCGGGGAGTCCTTCAGGGCCAGGCCCATGGTGTGCAGCTTGGCCTTGACCTCGTCGATCGACTTCGCGCCGAAGTTGCGGATGTCGAGCAGGTCGGCCTCGGAGCGGGCGACCAGCTCGCCCACGGTGTGGATG
>JBOHCW010000042.1:0-7129 GCA_050725375.1 Actinocrinis sp.
CCGCGACCGGCGACGTCATGTCGGGGATCGGGCATGTCGACCCGACGTTCTCGCCCTACGCGCCGCCCGAGTCCGCGCTGCTCGGCGCCGTGAACGCGACGATGCTGACCCGCGCCGAACGTCGCGATGTCACGCGCGACCAGTGGGCGATCGGCGCGCCGTTCGCGGATCAGCTCACGCATACGATCCGGATCAGGGCCGCGCGCACGCTAACGCAGAGCACTGAACTGTCCCGGCAGGCCGAGCCCGTGCGGCATACTCGCCCGAGGCCACTACCCGGCGCGACTGGCATCTTGATCGGCAAATATCACCGCTGGTCGCTCTGGCTCGCGCCGCACCGAGCGGCCGGGCTGCTGGCCGGCGTCGCGGGCGGCCCACCGATCGCAGAACTCGCATACGTGGTGGCCGACGCGCTGCACGCGGCCGGCCAGTCGGGTTCCGGCGCCGAGGCCGTCGACGCGGTCGGCGAGCCGGACGGCACGTACCGGATCGAGCTGGGCGGCGTGGACAAGGCGACCTCGCGCATGTTCACCGAGGCGCTCGACGAGTTGGTCGGCCCCATCGCCGACCCGCGCTGGTTCATCCCGCGCTTCCACCTGGCGGCCCTGCCCGCCGACCGCCGCGAGCGCAGGGCGGTCGTCCGGGCCTGGCTGGCCGGCCGAGCCCCGCACAACGCAGTGCTCTACCACGCGGTCCCGACCGTGTTCGCCCGTAGCGCCAAGCGGCTCAGTGCCTTCACCACCTGCTGGAACGACCGCATCTCGCCCGGCGCCCCGGTCGCCTCGGCGTCGCCGGAAGGCGAGGGCGTGCTCGTCACGCACCGCGGCGAGAGCCCGCTGGAAGTGACCACCGCCCTACGCATCGCGTGGCACTGATACGCGCCGCAGGTTCGGTCGGCACCCGGACACTGGTCGAGGCACGCGCATCGCCGACCAGGGCGCTGGAGACGTTGTCCCTCGGAGAGCGGAACGCGCAATACGTCCGCCTGTTCCGTCGCAGAGTTCGAGTTTCTGCGGCGCACACACCCGTAGCCCTCTGGCGCGCACTCTCGTAGCTAGTGGCTTGTCGCGCATCGTTGATGGGTAACCGCGTTGCTCGGCTCAGTAGCCTTGCGGCGTGACGGGTGTGGGCAGGTATCGGTGGCGGACCAGGCTACGGCGGCAGCTGCCGTGGTTTCTGGTCGATCGCGGGATCGCGGCGAAAGGCACTGGCGACTGCGGTGACCACGAGTGGTACAACCACGACGGCGTGAGTGCGCGCTGCTACCACTGCGAGGTCGGCGAGCGTTCCTGGCCGGTGGGCGAGGTTGGACGTGGCGTGTCGGCCGGATAGTCGATCCGGCCCGGCCGGATCGGCAGCCTGTCTCCTTCAACGACCCCGATTTCATCGCCAAGAGGCAGCACGTCCTGCACTTGTACGACCATCCGCGCGCCCACGGCTGGGTGCTCTGCGTTCACGAGTTCGGTCCGTTGAACCTGATGCCGCGCAAGGGCACGTGCCGGCGCCCGGCAGGCCGGCCGGTCCGCGGTACTTCGCGCTCAACGGCACCGACCACCGCAGCCACGCCGAACAGAACGCCACCATCGCCGGCTACGTCCGCCACCACAACAAGCAGGCCCGACCCAAGACCAACTTCGCCCAGAGCTCACCCATCCGCAGCTGGACCAGTTAACCGGCCAACGCTGCGTGACACGCCACTAGGACTCCCGATCCGGGCTCTGCTTTTCCGAACGAACTGACCGAACAGATCCACGCTTCTTTGCGCGCTACCTAACCCCCATATAACGCTTGACAGGTTACGGCTCGACTGGTTGAGTCTAACTAGTCAATTCGACTATGGAGGTTAGCAATGACGACTTCGGCGAGCACCACTCCCGCCCACGCCGGCCGGTCCGCTCATTCCGTCCACCACCGCTACGCCACCGTCGACGGGCACCGGCTCTTCTATCGCGAGGCCGGACCGGCGGACGGGCCGGTCATCGTGCTGCTGCACGGGTTCCCGACCAGCTCGTTCATGTTCCGCACGCTGATCCCGGCGCTCGCCGACCGGTATCGCGTGATCGCGCCGGACCACCTCGGGTTCGGGCTGTCCGACGCGCCGTCCACCGACAGTTTCGACTACACCTTTGACGCGCTCGCCGACCTCACGGCGAAGCTTCTCGCGCAACTCGGCGTGCAGCGATACGCCATATACGTGCACGACTACGGCGCGCCGGTCGGCTGGCGGCTCGCGCTGCGCGATCCGTCGCCGGTGACGGCGATCGTCACGCAGAACGGCAACGGGTATGAGGCCGGCTTCGTAGCGTCCTTCTGGCAGCCCGTCTGGGATTACCACAGGGCACAGACCCCTGAGACGGTCGGCGCGATGCGCGGCGCGCTGACGCGTGAGGCGATCAAGTGGCAGTACGTCACCGGCGTCGCCGACGAGTCGCTGGTCAGCCCGGACGCCTGGGAGCACGACTACGCACTGGTCTCGCGGCCGGGCAATGACGCGATTCAGCTCAAACTGTTCCTCGACTACGCGACCAACCTGCCGCTGTACCCGAAACTGCACGAGTACCTGCGCACCAGCCGCGTGCCGGTGCTGGCGGTCTGGGGTCGCGGCGATGAGATTTTCGGCCCGGACGGCGCACGCGCGTTCCTCGCGGACCAGCCGGACACGCAGGTGCACCTGCTCGACGGCGGGCACTTCCTGTTGGAGACAGCGGTCGACGAGGTCGCCGTGCTGATCCGCGGATTCCTCGGATAGCCCGCACGGCGCGCTCGCGCGGCCTGCCCTCTCATGCCGATTGGTCGAGGCAGCGTTCCAGGGCGCGCATCACGTGGGAGCGCCAGCCCCCGTCGAGGATCTTCCGGGTCAGCTGGTGGGTGGGGTCGTGCGGGTCGAAGCCGCTGTGCTCCAGGAACAGGCGGGTTCCCTTTCCCTCCGCCTGCAGCGTCCAGGTGACGACGGTGTCCAGGCTCGCCCCGCGCCAACTGATCCGCAGCAGGCGCGGGGCCGCGAAGTCGAGGACCTGGCAGCTGATGACGCCGTCGAATCCGTGGGCGGGGACCGGTTCGGTACGGAAGGTGAAGCGGTGCCCGGCGACCAGCCGGAACGTGTTGGGCATCAGCCAGCGGGCGAGCTGGTCGGAATCGGTGAGCGCCGTCCAGACTCTGGCGGGCGGATGGGCCAGGAACTGGTCAACCCTGATGGTGCTCGGTTCGCTCATGGCTCTCCTGGTCCAGGTAGTCGGCGAGGGCGCCGAGCCGATGGCGCCAGAACTGCTCGTAGGGGGTGAGCCAGCCCGCGATCTCGCGCAGCGGTGTGGCGTCCAGCGCGTAGTGGCGCTCGCGTCCGTGGCGGGACTCGACCACCAGCCCGGCGTCTTTGAGGACCTTGAGATGCTCGGACAGGCTGGGCCTGCGGATCGCGAAATGCGCCGCGAGGGCGTGGACCGGCTGGGGTCCGTCCCGCAGCAGGGCCAGCACGTCACGCCGGGTGGGACTGGCCAGCGCCGCGAACACCTCGTCGGCGGCGGTCATGTCCTGCCTCACACGCCTGCTGGCGGCGGTCCGGCCAGGACGATCCCGTTGCCGTCCGGGTCGTCGAGCGTCGCGAACCGGCCCCAGGGCGCTTCCTGCGGTCCGTCGACCGTCACGCCGGCTTCACGCAGCCGCACGATGTCGCCGTCCACGTCGCTGGTCTGCAGCACCAGCCCCTTGCAGCTGCCCGCGGGCATCGTCGGGAACCAGGTGACCAGCGTGATGCCGGTGGGCGAGCCCGCCGGGGCGACCTCCACCCACCGCAGGCCGTCGCCCATCGGGTTGTCGCGCACCAGCTTGAGGCCGAGGGTGCCGACGTAGAACTCCTTGGCCCGGTCCTGGTCGGAAACGGGCAGGGACAGGACCTGGATCTTGGTGATCTGCATACCGGCCACTATAGGTAGGGAAACTCCTACCGGTAAAGAGGTCGCGGCGGACGGTCATCGCGAATGGGCCGATGAGTACTCGGCGGGATCACTAGCACAAAAGTTCGAATCTGCGGCTACCATGGGCTCATGTCCATGTCCGCGCATTTGCAGGGGTCGCTGTTCGACCAGGCCGACCGGATCGGGCTCGCGCCGCCGGCCGGGCTGCGCCGGACCGTGCTCGGCGACGGCGCCTGGATCGACCTGCTGCCCGGCTGGCTGAGCGGCGCGGACGTGCTGTTCGCGCGGCTGGCGGCCGAGGTGCCGTGGCGCGGCGAGCGGCGCGTGATGTACGAGCGGATGGTCGACGTACCGCGTCTTCTGGCGTACTACGGCGAGGGTGACGCGTTACCGCATCCCGTGATCGCCGAGGCGCGTGACGCCTTGTCGGCGCACTACGCGACTGAACTCGGCGAGCCGTTCCTTACCGCCGGGCTGTGCTACTACCGGGACGGGCACGACAGCGTGGCCTGGCACGGTGACCGGATCGGACGCGGCTCGTATCAGGACACGATGGTCGCGATCCTCTCGGTCGGCGCGCCGCGCGACCTGGCGCTGCGGCCGGTCTACGGCGGGCACCGGCCGATCCGCCGGCCGCTCGGGCACGGTGACCTGGTGGTGATGGGCGGGTCGTGCCAGCGGACCTGGGAGCACGCGATCCCGAAGACCTCGCGGGACACCGGGCCGCGTATCAGCATCCAGTTCCGGCCGCGCGGCATCGGCTGAGCGGGTCGGTGGCGCTGCGTGTCAGAGGCGCTGCGTGTCAGAGGCGTGATGCCGGCGGCGGCGCGGTGCTCTGCCGGACGACCAGCTCGGTGGCCAGCTCAAGCCGGGTGTTGCGCGGCTCGTCGCCGCTCACCAGCTTCAGCAGCAGCTCGGCGGCGGCGCTGCCCATGTCGACCAGGGGTTGGCGCACGGTGGTCATCGGCGGGCCGGCCCACTGGGTGAACGGCAGGTCGTCGAAACCGACGACGCTCAGCTCGTCCGGGATGCGCACGTGAGCCTTCCTCGCGGCCTCGTAGACGCCGTGCGCTTGCAGGTCGTTCGCCGTGAACACCGCGGTCGGCGGGTTCTCCATCGCCAGCAGGGCCGCGCCGTCGCGCAGTCCGCCCTCGACGTAGAGCGTTGAGATGCGCACGAGCTCGGGGTCGATCGGCACGCCGGCCATCTCCATCGCGGCGCGGAATCCGCCCAGCCGCGCGCGGCAGCAGGGCCACTCGACCGGGCCGCTGAGCATCGCGATCCGCTCGTGGCCGAGCTCCAACAGGTGACGGGTCGCCGACACGCCGCCGCTCCAGTTGGTCGCGCCCACCGACGGGGTCTCGTGCATCGGCTCGCCGGTCGGGTCGAGCACCACCAGCGGGATGCCGCGCGCGGCCAACTGCGTCTGCTGCGCGACCGTCAGCTCGGAGAACACCGCGATCACCCCGGTCGGGCGGCGCGCGAGCACCTGCTCGGTCCACGCCTTGCCCGGCGTCAGCCGCCCCTCCATCTCGGTGAGCACCACGGCCAACTCGTGTTCGCGCGCGATCCGCTCGACGCCGCGGATGATCTCCAACGCCCACAACGACTCCAGAGCGTGGAAGACCAGCTCGATGATTGCCGCGGGCGCGTCCGACTCCGGGCGCCGATAGCCGCGCTCCTGGATCACCGCTTCGACCCGCTCGCGGGTGCCAAGCGCCACCCCGGGCTTGCCGTTGAGCACGCGCGAGACCGTCGGAGCGGACACGCCGGCCAGCCGGGCGATGTCGGTCACGGTCACCTCGCCGTGCCGGCCCGTGCCGCCGGACGCGCCGGCGCCGCCGTCACGATTGTTAAGGGCACTCACGGCCGCAGTATAGGAGGCAGATCGCTCCGGGTGCGGCCATGAAATTTTCCACGCTGGCTTCGGAACCTTTCAAAATCTCTGACCTGCTGATTGACGGCCACCCGTCCTCGACTTAGCGTCACCGCAGTCGTGGCAGCCCGATGCTCCCGCTGAAACATTTCGAACGCTCACCGGAGACCCTTCGATGAAGAAGAGAACCAGAGCCCTGGCAGCGACCCTGGCGGCGGCGACCGCCGCGGCCTGCGGAACCCTGCTGGTCGAGGCGCCCAACGCCTCGGCCGCCACACTGACCCAGATCACGAACTTCGGCACGAACCCGCAGAACAACCTGATGTACGAGTACGTGCCCAACAACGTCGCGGCGCACCCGGCGATCCTGGTCGCGCTGCACCAGTGCACCGGCACCGGGCCGGGCTTCTACTCCAGCACCGAGTTCGCCTCGCTGGCCGACCGGTACGGATTCATCGTCATCTACCCGGACGCGCACCGCAGCGGCCAGTGCTGGGACGTGTCCTCGAACGGCGCCTTGACCCACAACGGCAACAGCGACCCGGCCGGCATCGTCTCGATGGTCCAGTACGTCGAGTCGCACAACAACGGCGACTCGTCCCGGGTGTACGTCACCGGCGCGTCCTCCGGCGCGATGATGACCGACGTCCTGCTCGGCGACTATCCCGACGTGTTCAAGGCCGGGTCGGCGTTCATGGGCGTGCCGTTCCACTGCTTCTACACCGGCACCGTGGACGGTTGGAACAGCGCCTGCGCCAACGGACAGGTCAGCATGACGCCGCAGGCGTGGGGCGACCTGGCACGCGGCGCCTATCCCGGCTACAGCGGCGCGCGCCCGCGCGTGCAGTTGTGGCACGGGACCGCCGACACGACGCTGAACTACAACAACTTCGGCGAGGAGATCAAGCAGTGGACGAACGTGCTCGGCGTGAGCCAGACGCCGACGTCCACGAGCACGCCGCAGTCCGGCTGGACGCACACGACCTACGGCAGCAGCACGAACCCGTCAGTGGACGCGTACAGCATCGCAGGAGTCGGACACAGTCTGCCTATGAGCGGCATGGCCGTCGTGGCGGTCCACTTCTTCGGTCTGGACGGCAGCCAGCCGCCGACCAGCCAGCCGCCGACGTCGCCTCCGCCGACTTCCCCGCCGCCGACTTCCCCGCCTCCCACTTCGCCGCCGCCGACTTCGCCTCCGCCGAGTGGCGGGTGCACGGTCACCGACACGGTCAACGCCTGGAACACCGGTCTGACCGAGCAGATCACCATCGCGAACACGAGCGGCTCGGCGATCAACGGCTGGCACCTGACCTTCACCCTGCCCTCCGGCCAGAGCCTGGTC
>JBOHCW010000043.1:0-9497 GCA_050725375.1 Actinocrinis sp.
ACCCTCGGCCTGTCCGGCGAGACCGGCGGCCACCTGGTCCGCGAGCTGGCCGCCACCCTCGCCGCCGACGCGCAGATCCTCGCCACCGCCACACTGACCGCCGCCGAACTCGCCGACCTCGACTACGCGCGGCTGGAGGGCCACCAGACCGGGCACCCGTGGATCGTCTTCAACAAGGGCCGCTTCGGCTTCTCCGCCAGCGACGCGCTGCGTTACGCACCCGAGGCACGTGAGCCCATGCGCCTCCCCTGGATCGCAGTGCGTGATGACCTCGCGCACTACCGAGGCATCCCCGGCCTCAGCGCGCGACGCCTCTACACCGAGGAGCTGTCGCCGGCCGCGCGCGTAAGGTTCGGTGCCGAACTGATCCGGCACGGCTGTAACCCGGCACGTTACTGGTGGCTGCCGATCCATCCGTGGCAGTGGGACGAGACGATCCAGCCGCTCTACGGCGCCGAGATCGCCGCGTCCAAGATGGTCTACCTCGGCGAGGGTGACGATTCCTACCTGCCGCAGCAGTCGATCAGGACCTTCAGCAACATCTCGGTACCGCACCGGCGCCACGTGAAGCTGCCGCTGTCGATCCTCAACACGATGGTGTGGCGCGGCCTACCCACCGAACGGACGCTCGCGGCGCCCGCAGTCACCAGTTGGCTCCAAGGCATCGCGGCCGCCGACCCGTTCCTCGCCGACACCTGCAAGGTCGTGCTGCTCGGCGAGGTCGCGTCCGTCACCGTCGACCATCCGGTGCTGGACCGCATCGACGGCGTGCCCTACCAGTACCGCGAACTCCTCGGCGCGATCTGGCGCGAACCCCTCCCCGCCCAGCTGAGCGAAGGCGAACGAGCCCGCACGCTGGCATCCCTGCTCTCCCTAGGCGTCGATGGCCGCCCGCTGCTCGCCGAACTCGTGCAGCGATCCGGCCTGGAAGCCAAACCCTGGCTAGAAGCCCTCTTCAACGCCCTGCTCCCGCCCCTGCTGCGCTTTCTTTACGCACACGGCACGGTCTTCTCCCCGCATGGCGAGAACGCGGTCGTCATCTTCAACGAGAGCGACATCCCGGCCCGCCTGGCGGTCAAGGACTTCGTCGACGACGTAAACCTGTCGGCCGCCGCCCTACCCGAACTCGACGGCTTACCCGAGCAGGTAGCGGCAGTCATGCTGCGCGAGGAGCCGGACTACCTCTGCCAGTTTCTGCACAGCGGCCTGTTCATCGGCCACTTCCGCTACCTGGCCCGCATCGCTGAGCAGCACCTGGAAGTCGGATCGTCCGACTTCTGGTCCATGGTCCGCGCCACCGTGCGCGAGTACCAAGACCGTTTTCCCGACCACGCGGACCGCTACGCCCTGTTCGACCTGTCCAAGCCGCACATCGACCGGCTTTGCCTCAACCGCGACCGCCTCCTGCTCAACGGCTATCGCGACCGCCCGACCCGTCCACACGTGGAGGCTTACGGCACCGTACCGAATCCACTGGCCCCGCCGGCGTGAGAGACGACTGGCGATTCAGCTGGCAGTGGCCGTCAGGCCGACAGCGACGGGCAGGTCGCGCATGCCGCGCAGCGGCGAGAAGTACAGCCAGAGGCCGGACGCACACCCGCCGATGACGGCGATCCACAGCGTGGCCTGCACGCCGAGCGCGGCGCCCAGGATTCCGGCGACGACGCCTCCCAGCGGCAGCGTGCCCCAGTTGATCCAGCGCGCGCTGGCGCTGACCCGCGCGAGCAGGTCGGGCGGGCAGGCCGCCTGCCGATAACTGAGCAGCGTGACGCTGCACACGGTGGCCGAGAACGTCCAGGACATCCAGCCGACCGCGAACAGCAGCACCCAGTCGCCGGGCCGGGCAGCCGGGATCAGCAGTCCGGGCAACGCGAACACGGTCATCGCCAGCCAGCAGACCCGGGCCGATCCAAG
The DNA here is from genome assembly GCA_050725375.1 of Actinocrinis sp. Classification (GTDB taxonomy): domain Bacteria; phylum Actinomycetota; class Actinomycetes; order Streptomycetales; family Catenulisporaceae; genus Actinocrinis. Next base: position 1,915 of record JBOHCW010000043.1, read on the forward strand.
CCGGCGGGAGAGCGTCCCCGACATCAGCGCACCGACCACGCCGCCGACCGCGCCGAGACCCAGCAGCAGGCCGACGTACGCCGGACGCACGTGCAGGGTGCGGATCAGGAACACCGGGCCGAGCGACTCGACCATGATGACGAAGAAGTTCGCGCTCCCGCTCCACAGCACGCCCTTGAACAGGATCGGCTCGTGCACCAGGTACGTCAGCCCGGCCCGGATCTGGGCCCGCAGCGTTGTTGTCGGCCGTGCGCCGTCCGCCGCGTGAGACGTACCTGGCTCCTCGGTGTGGATCGCCAGCAGCCCGGCGGCTGACACCAGGTAAGACAGCGCGTCGGCTGTTAGGGCGGCGGCGGCGCCGAACAAGCCGACCAGGGCGGCGCCGAGCCCGGGTCCGGCGATCTGCGCTGCCGACTGGCTCGCGCCGAGCTTGCCGTTGCCGTCGACGAGCTGATCGCGCGTCAGCAGCGTCGGCAAATAAGCCGGATAGGCGACCGAGAAGAAGACGCTGAGGACGCTTGACGCCAGCGCCACGCCGTAAAGCTGACCGAGCGTCAGTACGTGGAGCGCAGAGGCCAAAGGCACCGAGCCGATCACTATCAGCCGGGCCGCGTCGCACCAGAGCATCACCCGGCGCTTGCGCCGCCGCTCGACCAGTGCTCCGGCCGGCAGCGAGACCAGCAGATACGCGACGGTCACCGCGGCCGACAGCAGGCCGACCTCGAACGGCCCGGCCCGCAGCACGACGACGGCGACCAGCGGCAGGGCCAGTTCCGTGACGTGCGAGCCGACCTCGCTGATCGTCTGCCCGCCCCACAACAGCCGGAAGTCGTGATGCCGCCACAGACCTGGCCGCACGGCTGCTTCTCGCGTCATTCAACCCATCGTGGCAGCCTTCCGCGCTCTACGGCACGGCGCCGACTGGCTGCCGCCGCCGGCCTGCCGACAGGTCCGCTGACCCGAACTGCGGCCATCGTCCGGGGACCGGCCTCGACTGTCGGCCGCGACCCGTACCCTTGTGGCCCATGGGCAAGACTGATCTCGAAACCTTACTCGGCATCGCGGTGACCGCGGTCGGCGGCGAGCCCAGGTCGGGTCAGGTCGAGATGGCCCAGGCGGTACGGCGCGCGCTCGGCGAGGGCGACCCGCTCCTGGTGCAGGCCGGCACCGGCACCGGCAAGTCCCTCGCCTACGTCGTGCCGGCCATCGCGCACTGCCTGGAGCGGCGGAACCGGCGCGTGGTCATCGCCACCGCCACGCTCGCGCTGCAGCGCCAGCTGGTCACGCACGACCTGCCGCTGATCGCCGACGCGCTGGCCCCCACGCTGGGCCGCGCGCCCGAGTTCGCGCTGCTCAAAGGCCGCAGCAACTACGTGTGCAAGCACAAGATCGACGGCGGTGACGACGCCGACCCCGAGGAGACACTGTTCGACGCGTCCGCGGTGTCCGAGCTCGGCCGCCAGGTGATGCGCGTGCGCGAGTGGGTCGAGGAGACCGAGACCGGGGACCGTGACGACCTCGTGCCCGGGGTCAACGACCGCGTCTGGGGCATGGTCTCGGTCAGCGCGCGCGAGTGCCTTACTGCGTCCAAGTGCTCGTTCGGCGCCGAGTGCTTCGCCGAGGGGGCACGCGAGCGTGCCCGTGAAGCAGACGTCATCGTCACGAACCACGCGCTGTTGGCGATCGACACCTTTGACAGCGACGTGCAGATCTTGCCCGAGTACGACGCCGTGGTGATCGACGAGGCGCACGAACTTGTCTCCCGTGCGACCGGCGCGAACTCCGGCGAGCTGAACGGCGGCCTGGCCGACCGTACGGCGCGGCGCATCCGCAAACACGTGGACGAGAAGACGCATCTGGTCTTCGAACAGGCCGTCGCGCAGTTTCGGGAGATGCTGGACACCGCTGAGGCACGCCGTTATCCGCAGGTACCGGAGGACGTCGCCGAAGCCCTTACCGCGTTGCGTGACGCGTCGCGCCAGGTGACCAGCGCGCTGGTACGCAATCGGGAGAAGGGCGCGGCGGCGAACGCGGCGGGCGGCGACGAGGGCTCGCGCCGCCAGGCCCAGGCGGCGGTCGAGCAGATCTTCGAGCTCGCCGACCGGATGCTGCTGTCCTCGCCGGACGACGTGATCTGGCTCGACCGCGGCGACCGGTTCAGCTCGCTGCGTATCGCGCCGCTGTCTGTGGCGCAGCAGCTGCGCCACAGGCTGTTCGCGCGCACCCATACCGTGCTCACGTCCGCGACGCTCAAGCTCGGCGGTGACTTCGACGGCGTGGCCCGTTCGGTCGGCCTGTACTCGGAGGAGCGCGCCGACCGGATGCCCGAGCGGTCGGCGACGGCTCCGGCAAAGGCAGCTGATCACCCGTCAGACGCGGGCGACGCGGACGGCCAGCCGCAGAATGCGCAGTCCGCCCAGGACGAGTCCACCGATCATCCGATCCCGTGGAGCGCTCTGGACGTCGGTTCGCCGTTCGACTACCCGAAGCAGGGCATCCTCTACATCGCCAAGCACCTGCCGCCGCCCGGCCGCGACGGCATCCGCCAGGACCAGCTCGACGAACTCGCCGGCCTGATCGAGGCGGCCGGCGGACGTACGCTCGGCCTGTTCTCCTCGCTGCGCGGCGCCCAGGCGGCCGCGGCGGCGATCACCGAGCGGCTGGACTACAAGGTGCTGTGCCAGGGTGAGGACTCGCTGCCGCAGCTGATCGCGAAATTCGGCGAGAGCCCGAGAACCTGCCTGTTCGGCACCCTCTCGCTGTGGCAGGGCGTGAACGTCCCGGGACCGTCCTGCCAGCTGGTGGCGATCGACCGGATCCCGTTCCCGCGCCCCGACGACCCGCTGGCCGCGGCGCGGCAGGAGTCCGTCGCACGGCACGGCGGAAACGGCTTCATGGCGGTCGCCGCGGCCCACGCGGCGCTGCTGCTGGCTCAGGGTGCCGGGCGGCTGATCCGTGCGGCCGGGGACCGCGGCGTGGTCGCGATCCTCGACTCCCGCCTCGCCACCGCGCGCTACGCGAGCTTCCTGCGCACCTCGCTGCCGCCCTTCTGGCCCACCGAGGACACGAAGCTGGTCCGCGCCGCCCTGCGCCGCCTGGACGCCGAAGCCCCCTGATCCCGGGCGGTTCGCACCCGGGACGACGACAGTGCGTTCGAACACGTATTCCGGTCGGCCATCCCATCCCCGATGGCCGACCGGAACGTGACTGCTCTCGCCCGGACCGCTGACCCGGGCGTTGGACTCGGGCGTCGGATCCAGCCTACTGAACCAGACCCCTGTTACAGCCGCCGCATCACCGCGACCACGCGGCCCAGGATCGAGGCCTCGTCGCCGGGGATCGGGTCGTACGCGGCGTTGCGCGGCATCAGCCACACGTGCCGCCCGGTCGGGGTGGTCTGGAGCTTGAGCTGCTTGATGGTCGCCTCCCCGTCGATCATCGCGGCCACGATCTCGCCGGACTCCGCGGTGGGCTGCTGGCGCACCACCACCGTGTCGCCGTCCCAGATCGCCGCGTCCACCATCGAGTCCCCCACGACGGTGAGCGCGAACAGGGTGCCGTCGCCGACCAGGTTGCGCGGCATCGGGATCAGCTCCTCGATCTCCTCCTGCGCCAGGATCGGACCACCGGCCGCGATCCGGCCGACCAGCGGCACGTACTCGGTCGCGCCGACCGAACCGCCCATCGGCAGTACCTGTGCGCCCGGACCCTCGTCCTCCTCGACCGCCGAGGCCGGCTGGCCGACCGACGGGGCCGCGGTGTGCGACTGGGCCATCCGGGTGCGCCACGCCTGCGTCGGGTCGCTCGGCCCGCGCACGATGTACGCCCGCGGCCGGTTCGGGTCGCGCCGGATGAAGCCCTTGTTCTCCAGCACCACCAGCTGATGGCGCACCGAAGAGGTCGACTGCAGGCCGACCGCCTCGCCGATCTCGCGCATCGACGGCGGATAGCCGCGCCGGTCGATCGACTCCTGGATGACCTCCAGCACCCGGCACTGGCGGTCGGTCAGCCGCAGCGACAGCGGCACCCTGGTGACGTCCTCCGCCGCCGCGGCGAGCCGACCCGGCCCGCGCCTGCTGCGCTGTCGCACCACCGTGCCCCCCGGCACACCGTCGCCGCCCGGATCGCCCGCGTCGCCGCGCGAGCCGGCACTGTTACGCCTCGGCGCGGCCCCATTGCTCCGTCCGGCCATTTTCGTGGTTCCTTCCCTCTTCTCTCGCCGGGGGTTTCGCCCCTACCAGACCCCTGCTCCACACGGTAGCCCAAGCTTCCGACATCCGGCCAACACTTGTTCGAAAGCGCTTATCGAACATGTCGGCCGGCGAGCCCCGCCGTCGGTCGCGCTGGTGTGCGTACGCGGCTTTCCCAAGCGGGTAAAAGCCGTCGGCGACCATCCTGCTGCCTCAGAGAGTGTTAATCCCGTTTTCCTCGGCGAATTCATCCGGTCGAAGGAATTTGCGCCGAACACCCTTGCGCCGCCCCGGGCGAGGTGTTCATGGCCACCTGCGCCGATCGCGCTGCGTAGCTGATCAGGGCACGGACACTCCTGCCCGATCGGCCCCGGGAGGGTCGCGGCCCGTCGTGGCGCGTGCTACGTTTACCCCAACATCTAGTGGCCGCCCGCCGAAACCCTTCCACAGGTAGTGGTAGCGAGTGGTTGAGCTGGTCACGAGGTTATGCACAGGCTGTGTCCACAGGGCATGCCCATAGGGCCTGTCCACCGGACGTATCCAGGGCGAGCCGCGGCCCGTCACCACCAGTCGCCTAGGGAGGCCGGTCCGTATGCATTGTCCGTTCTGCCGGTACACCGACAGCAAGGTGATCGACTCCCGCACGGCTGAGGACGGCGCCGCGATCCGCAGGAGGCGCCAGTGCCCCCAGTGCAACCGCCGGTTCACCACGATCGAGACCGCGGCGCTGCTGGTGGTCAAGCGGTCGGGGGTGACCGAGCCGTTCTCACGCGAAAAAATTGTCGGTGGCGTGCGCAAGGCTTGTCAGGGACGGCCGGTCAGTGAGGACCAGATCGCCCAGCTCGCCCAGCGCGTGGAGGAGTCGATCCGCGCCAAGGGCCTGGCCGAGCTGCCCAGCCACGAGGTCGGGCTGGAGATACTCGGGCCGCTGCGCGATCTCGACCTGGTGGCCTACCTGCGCTTCGCGTCGGTCTATCGGGCCTTCCAGTCGCTCGACGACTTCGCGGCCGAGATCGCCGCGCTGCGCGGCTCCGGCGCCGAGCCGGCGGCCGAGCGGCCCGCGGCAGTGAACTGAGTGAACTGAACGCGTGCATTGAACGGGGCGCTGAAAGCGCCCACCCGCGCAATACAACATAAGCGCGGACAACATCATTGCGTCCGCCTCGCGGCGGTAAAGGACAGCGGTCCGTCGACGGTGGGAAGGCCGTCCGGGACCGAGGCGTTGATACAGAGGATGGGAAAGGACGTTCCCCATGACGGAGACGATCAGCGGTATGGCGCGGAAGGCTGCCAAGAACGGCGCGCCCGGCGGCCCGGGGGGCCAACCCAAGCAGTCTGACAATCCCACCTCGAACGCCCGCCGCGGCCTGCGCGTCGAGCGCGTGTTCACCACGCCCGGCGTGCACCCGTACGACGCGGTCGAGTGGGAGCGCCGCGACGTCGTCATGACCAACTGGCGCGACGGCTCGATCAACTTCGAGCAGAAGGGCGTGGAGTTTCCCGCCTCCTGGTCGGTCAACGCGGCCAACATCGTGACCACCAAGTACTTCCGCGGCGCACTGGGTACCGAGCAGCGTGAGTGGTCGCTGCGCCAGGTAGTCGACCGCGTCGTCAAGACGTACCGCCGGGCCGGCGAGGAGCACGGCTACTTCGCCACGGCCGAGGACGCCGAGGTGTTCGAGCACGAGCTGGTGCACGCACTGGTCCACCAGGTCTTCTCGTTCAACTCGCCGGTGTGGTTCAACGTCGGCACCAAGAGCCCGCAGCAGGTCTCCGCCTGCTTCATCCTCGCGGTCGACGACACCATGGACTCGATCCTGAACTGGTACCGCGAGGAGGGCCTGATCTTCAAGGGCGGCTCCGGCGCGGGGCTGAACCTCTCGCGCATCCGCTCGTCCAGGGAGCTGCTGTCCTCGGGCGGCAACGCCTCCGGGCCGGTCTCCTTCATGCGCGGCGCCGACGCGTCGGCCGGCACCATCAAGTCCGGCGGGGCGACCCGGCGCGCGGCCAAGATGGTGGTGCTCGACGTCGACCACCCGGACGTGCGCGAGTTCGTCTGGACCAAGGCGCGCGAAGAGAGCAAGATCCGGGTGCTGCGCGACGCCGGGTTCGACATGGACCTCGGCGGCTCCGACATCACCTCGGTGCAGTACCAGAACGCGAACAACTCGGTCCGCGTCAACGACGAGTTCATGCGCGCGGTCGAGACCGGCGGCACCTTCGACCTGGTCGCCCGCGACGCGCAGCGCACCGTCATCGAGACCGTCGACGCCAAGGAACTGTTCACCCAGATGGCCCAGGCCGCCTGGGAGTGCGCCGACCCGGGCATCCAGTACGACGGCGAGATCAACGCCTGGCACACGAACCCGAACACCGGCCGGATCAGCGCGTCCAACCCGTGCTCGGAGTACATGTCGCTGGACAACTCCTCGTGCAACCTGGCCTCGCTGAACCTGATGAAGTTCCTGCGGGCCGACCCGTCCGGCGAGCAGGCCGCCGGCACCGGCTTCGACTCCGAGACCTTCGCCAAGGTCGTCGAGCTGGTCATCACCGCGATGGACATCTCGATCTGCTTCGCCGACTTCCCGACCGAGCCGATCACCAAGACCACCCGCGACTACCGCCAGCTCGGCATCGGCTACGCCAACCTCGGCGCGCTGCTGATGGCGACCGGCCACGCATACGACTCGGACGGCGGCCGTGCGATCGCCGGCGCGATCACGGCCCTGATGACCGGCACCGCGTACAAGCGCTCCGCGGAGCTGGCCGGCGTCGTCGGCCCGTACGCGGGTTACGCGCGCAACGCCGAGCCGCACACCGCCGTGATGCGTAAGCACGCCGCGGCGGTTGAGGCGGTCGTGACGCTGGAGAAGTTCGACGCGGACATCGTCGACGCCGCCAAGCAGGCCTGGCGCGAGGGCATCGAGATCGGCCTGGTCAACGGCTGGCGCAACGCCCAGGCCAGCCTGCTGGCCCCCACCGGCACCATCGGCTTCATGATGGACGTGGACACCACCGGCATCGAGCCGGACCTGGCCCTGGTCAAGTTCAAGAAGCTGGTCGGCGGCGGCTCGATGCAGATCGTGAACAACACGGTCCCGCGCGCGCTCAAGCGGCTCGGCTACCACGACGAGCAGATCGAGGCGATCGTCGAGTACATCGGCGAGCACGGCCACGTCGTCGACGCCCCGAGCCTCAGGACCGAGCACTACGAGGTCTTCGACTGCGCGATGGGCGACCGCTCGATCGCCCCGATGGGCCACGTGAAGATGATGGCCGCCGTCCAGCCGCACCTGTCCGGCGCGATCAGCAAGACGGTCAACATGCCGGAGACGGCGACCGTCGAGGACGTGCAGGAGATCTACTACGAGGGCTGGCGGCTGGGGCTCAAGG